>JAUYKX010000010.1 GCA_030699055.1 Candidatus Nanopelagicales bacterium | reverse complement strand
ATGGTGGCCGCGGTCGGCGAGTTGTTGCTGGACTTCGATCGCGCGAGCCTCCATAGCCGGCGCCAGGTTCTGAAGCGGCATGAGCGATAACGGGGGGCTTGTCGCTGCCGCGCGAAGTTGAGTGCCGGAACGAGCCGAGTATCCGATCTCCAGGCGGGTCACAGCGGTGATCCGAACGAGCCCCCGAGTGACCCGCGCTGACCATTCCGCGATCTCCGGGCATTGCGGGAAGCGGACCAGGGCCGACTTGTCTGCCAGCCAGACCGTCATCGCCACGCGCCATCCATCACGGTCGGGTCAGCGAGGTCGGCGAACGTCTCACCGAAGGTTCTCCAGGCGTCCGCATTCAATTCGGATTGAGTGGACCCAATGTCCAGGGCCAACTGGCGGCGTAGGTACTCGTTGCGCGATAAGCCCAACCGTTCGGCATTGCGATCGATTGCCGCGATTACGTCGTCAGGTAGATCCCGGATGAGCACATCGGTCATCTTCACACCCCATCTTTCGCTCTGCTATCAGACGATATCACTCACATCCGGGTGGAGTGGCGCCTGCCGACTTGTGAGCCGGCGGCGATCGGGTGACTGCTTGCGCTGGCAGCGAGCCTGCGCACCTCCCGCCGTTCTATGGTCCGACTGGGCGTGTGTTCATCGCTGCCGTTCACGTGCTGCACGCCCGCCATGCCCGCCATGCCCGCCATGCCCGCAAAAAACGAGGAACTCGGAGGACCGGTGCCACAGGTAGAGCAGCAGTCAGTACCGCCTGGAGGGCAGTCTCCGGCGCCAGCGGCGGTCCAGCAGACAACGGCAGTGGAGAACATGTGTCCGATCTCGCGCGGACCCGATAATCCCAACGCGCCGATCCCGGTCGAGGGTCGCTGGGTACACGCGCTGCAAGTCAGCGACATCTCCGGACTGTCGAACGGGGTCGGGACTTGCGCACCCCATCAGGGGGCCACGAAGGTCACGCTGAACGTCAAGGGCGGCAGCATCGAGGAGTGCCTGATTGAAACGGTCGGCTGCTCGGGGATGACGCATTCGGCGGCGATGGCCGCGGAAGTCCTGACCGGCCGCACGATTCTGGAGGCGCTGAACACAGACCTGGTGTGCGACGCGATCAACGTCGCGGTGCGCGAATTGGTTCAGAACCTGGCGTACGGGCGCAGTCAGACAGCGTTCTCCGAGGGCGGGCTGCCGGTCGGGGCGGGCCTGGAGGACCTGGGCATGAACCTGCGCTCGCAGGTCGGCACGGTCTACGGGACCTCGGCGAAAGGGCCGCGCTACCTGGAGCTGACCGAGGGCTACGTCACCCGACTCGCACTCGATGATCACAGCGAAATCATCGGGTACGAGATCGTCAACCTCGGGGCGATGATGCGGCTGGTCGCCGACGGCACCGATGCCAACGAGGCGATCGCCGCGAGCAAAACCACCTACGGGCGTTTCGACGAGGCCGTCCGTTACGTCGATCCGCGCAAGGAATAGGGAGCGTCATGCCGGACTTCGAGGGGAAGAAGCGACGCGAGCAGCGCGTCGAGGCGACTATCGCCGAATACGGGCTGGGCAGCTTGGAGCAAGCCCGTCAGCAGTGCGTCGACTTGGGCTTCGATCCGTACGAGATCGTCCATGAGACGCAGCCGATCTCGTTTGAGAACGCGCGCTGGGCTTACGTGCTCGGAGCCGGGATCGCGATCAAGAACAACAACCGAAAAGCCGCAGATGCGGCCGAGTCGCTGGGAATTGGCCTGCAGGCGTTCTGCGTTCCGGGCTCCGTGGCCGATCAGCGCCAAGTTGGCCTGGGTCACGGCAAGCTGGCGGCGCGCCTGCTGTCGGAGGAGTCGGCCTGCTTCTGCTTCCTCGCCGGCCACGAGTCGTTCGCCGCGGCCGAGGGGGCGATCAAGATCGCACAGAACGCCAACCAAGTGCGCACTCAGCCGCTGCGAGTGATCCTGAACGGCCTGGGTAAGGACCCGGCGTACCAAATCTCGCGGGTCAATGGTTTCAACTACGTTCACACCCAGTTCGACTACGCGACCGGCGAGTTGAACGTGGTCAGCCAACGTCGATTCAGTGACAGTGTCCGTGGCGAGATCAACTGCTATGGCAGCGATGACGTTGTCGAGGCGGTCGCGGTGATGCACCACGAGCAGGTCGACATTTCGATCACCGGCAACTCGACCAACGCCGCCCGGTTCCAGCATCCGGTCGCCGGCACCTACAAGCAGGAGCGCATCCTGCTTGGCAAGCCTTACTTCTCGGTGGCGTCCGGCGGCGGGACCGGCCGCACCATGCACCCGGACAACGTCGGCGCCGGCCCGGCCAGCTACGGCTTGACCGACACCATGGGCCGGATGCATTCCGACGCCCAGTTCGCCGGATCGTCGTCGGTGCCGGCGCACGTCGAGATGATGGGGCTGATCGGCATGGGCAACAACCCGATGGTTGGCGCGTCAGTGGCGGTCGCGGTGGCGGTGGAGCAGGCGCTGGCGCGCTCGCCTCAGCCAGCGATGTCAACAACCCAACGGCGAAACAGTCGAAACCAGCAGCCAACAATGCGGCATTGATCGGCCCGATGGGTTTGTTCGGAGGATCCGGATACGGGTTAGCGGGCAGCCTCGCCCGGGTGGCCGAACGGCTATTCGGCGGGTGAAATCCGGGTCGGGATCAACTCGGGCTACTCGCCACCCGGCCCAGGTCGATGGCAAGCCTGGACGGCGCCGAGAGTGGCGAATGGTTGCTGCAACGGTTTCAAGTTCGGTTGACATCGATTAGTCCGATCTGGGTATTGATTCGGGGTGGATATCGACTCAGGTGGGCGAAGCCGCCGCAGTGTCGACAAACTAGTCGGCATGGCCAAGCCAGTTCGTTCTGTCGCCAGCGGTGTGCTGACATGCGCGGTGTTGGCGACCCTGTTGACATCGTGCGGTCTTCCTGGGGGTCCGGACAGTGTCACCGTCACCGCTTTGTGGTTCGGTCGCGCGGCAGACGGCACACCTACAGCCGGCACCGAGCCGGTGACCATAACCGTTGAACGCCGCCGCCCATCCGAGTTCACGCTGGATTTGCAGACTGGACGTGATCAAGGCGCCGGACCCGCATGGGATGCCGCGGCCTGGGGTGCGGCAACGGCGGCCACCCTCGCATCGCATTCCGACCCACGCACCCTACGGATCTCATACTCGATAACCGGAGAGATTGACGGCCCGTCGGCGGGCGGGATAATGACCGTTGGTGTGCTCGCGGCGCTCAATGACGCCGAACCGCTGCCCGATGTGACTATGACCGGGACGATTGCGCCCGATGGTTCGATCGGCAACGTCGGTGGCATCCCTTCGAAGATCCGCGCAGCCAAGGACGCGGGATTCGCATCCGTTGTCATACCCGAAGCCGGTGTGGTCAGTCGGGATACGACCACTGGCACCGATGTCAACACGGTGGAGTTGGGTCGATCTCTGGGAATCGCGGTGAAGCCGGTGGCATCGCTGATGCAGGCCTACCAGATAGTGGTTGGCGGACCGACTCCACCTGACGCCGCAGTGGGCGGACCACTGCCGGAAGGGGCACGATCGCTTCTCGCCCGACGTGCGGAGTCGTATCTCGATGAGGCTGCCGCGTTGCTGGAGCGACTCGAAGGAAAGGGAGGCGCCCGGAGGGCGACAGCGGTGTCGACATTGGAGAAGGGGAAAGCCGCGCTAATTGAGGGTCGGATCGTTGACGCCTACTCGGATGCAACAGCAGTGCTCGCTGAAGCGCGCGGGCTGATCGCGCGAACCGGCACCGTTGTCGATATTGATCGTTTAGGAACAACTTCGGTCCGGGGCAAACTGCAGCAGGAAAATATCGATGCAACCGCCAAGCTGATGGAGCAGAGTCGGGATCTGTCGCCACAGCTTCCCGGAGACCTCGAGAGGGTAGCGAACGGCGCCGATGCGCTTTCCTGGGTGACCGACGCATTGGTCGACCTGCGCCGAGTCAACCAGTCGCTCGCCGGGTCAGTTGATTCCGACAAGTTGGCTGACGCCGCAGACCTGCAGGCCCAGGCATTGTTCGAAGGCGTGGAAGTTGCATCCGACGTCGCCGCAGTGGCTGCGCAGGTGAGTTCGCGACCAGCGCCGACCGACATGGCGGATGCTCTGGACGGCTGGGTGAACTTCCTCGACCATGCGGGCGACAGCCTTATGAACTACTTCGACAAGGTACATAAGATTGCCGGTGCCGACAGTCTCAGCACCTACTCGCAGGCAACGGCGCACGGCGTTCTGGTTGACGAGTTGCGTTCGGTTCGCGACTCGGCGACTCAACTGCTGGCCCTGGCTGCCACGCAGTCCTATTACATATACGCATCAGCGCTCGTCGCCGACGCGGGGGGATTGATCAAAACCCGCGATGGATTGGGGTTGGAGCGCATCGTCGATCCGGTGAGCATCGACGCGTTGACCGCTGTCGCTGTGGCCTCGAACCGTGCCGTTTTCCATCACCTCGACACCAGGGGATTGAACACGGCGTATCTGGAGTGGAACAGCCGCTGGGGATCGGGCCTGGCAACCGGAACATCCGGTCCCGGAACCGGTCGCGCCCGAACATTCGGGCTGACCTACATGTGGTTCATGTATGTGAACGGTCAGATTCTGTCCGGGTTGGCTGAACTCGATTAGAACATCAAAATGGCGACACGTGGGTCACATTCGATCGATTGATCCGGGCGCAGAGCTCGTGGGGGTCGTGCATCTAACGGGGGCACGTGGGCGGGTTAGCCCTGTCTTGACACTTTTGTCCATCCACCCAGGTTGCCGAGTCCAGGTTCGCCTCGGACAGGCGTGCTCCGCGCAGGTCCGCGTCGGTCAGGTCCGCCTTGAAGAGGCTCGCTCCGCGCAGGTCCGCATCGGTCAGGTTTGCCCCGGACAGGTTTGACCGAGACAGGTCCGCCGCGGACAGGTCTGACCGAGACAGGTTCGATGCGGACAGGTCTGACCCCGAAAGATTCACATTGTGCAGATTCGCGCCGGATAGGTTCGCCTCGCGCAGGTCCGCGTCGAACGCCGTGATCATGCGCAGTCTTGCTCTGGACAGGTTCGCCTCGCGCAGGTCCGCTCCGTTCAGGTTCGCCGCGGTCAGGTTCGCCCCCTGAAGGTTCGCCGCAAACATCTGGGTCCCTTCCAGGTTCACCCTTTCCAGTTTCGCCTCGACCAGGTTCGCCGCGCTCAGGTTCGCTTTGCGCAGGTTCCCCGTCTTGTCCAAGTTCTTCGCCTGGAACAGGTTCGCCCCGCTCAGGTTCGCCTGGCGAAGATCCGCCCACTCCAGGTCGGCATCGCGAAGATCCGCGCCGGTCAGGTTCGCCCCGACCAGGTTCGCCCCGACCAGGTTCGCCCCGCTCAGGTTCGCTCCGGACAGGTTCGCTCCGGACAGGTTCGACATTTTCAGTCTTGCCCCGCTCAGGTTCGCCCCGGACAGGTCGGCGTCGCTCAGGTTCGAATTAATCAGTCTCGCCCCGCTCAGGTCCGCCCCGGACAGGTCACAGCGAGAAAGATTCTCTCCGCTTGTCTTAGGAGTCTCCGAGCAATCCTTGAGGGCGGCAACCGCAGGGGGCGAGGTTCCGCCAGCCTCGCGAATTTGATCGGTTGCACTTTCCACGGAGCATGCGCCCAGGGCCAATACCAAACCAGCACCAAGGGCCGCAATTCCCATTTGCCTGGCGCTCATGTCTTCTCTTCTCTGAGGGTATCTATTCAGTTTCTATGCAAACCGCCACTCGTGGCAACCTGAGACCGGGAACCGGGCGAACCCAGGCGGTTCTCAATGACGTATACGGCTGGATTTACGGCGACCTGGTGACTGCGTATTCGTTCGGATACTGGGGTGGCAAGTACGGCAACGACTCTGCCCAGTTCTCAGCCAAGCCCCCGTTTGCGGCGGCCCGGATTGCGCCCGAGTTGTTTGCGGCTTGGAACATCTGGCAGCAAGCGATTTGGGCGACGTCGGATTCCTACGGGATGTCGCTGGGAGAGCGATTCAAAGCTGGCGGCAAGAAGAGCCCGCTGATCGGCATCGGAAGCGGCGCCGCCACTATGCAGGTCACGTTGCGGGGTGATTGTTCCGCCCCGCAGCCCCCAACTAGTCCGGTCGAAGGTGCGGACGAAAACGCGCAGGCGGCGGAAGAGTCTCCGACGCTGCTGCCCAGTCCGGCGGCCTCGCCTCAGCCTCAAGCCACAACGAAGGCGCGAGCGCGAAGCTGCAAGGTATTTATCGTGAAGGCTGGTGGGAAAAGGAAGAAGTCCACCCAGTGTGTCAAGGGCCCGTGGACTCCAAGCAAGATCAAGAAAGCGAAACTCCGCGCCGCGCGTTCCGCCGGGAAGTAGGGGACAACAAGCTTGGTTGAAGAGGATGGCCACGCCCGAGAGTGACGGGGCTGAGGAACTGTCCCCAACTTCCCGACAAACGAAATATGTATTCGAATCCGCTGCGGGTGGGCGCCGCTGCCCTGGCGGCGGTGATTTGCGCCCCGGGTCTGATCACACAGGCTGCCGCTGCGGACATTTCCTCCATCAAACCCGGCGTGGCGAATGTCGGTCAAACCGTGCGCCTCAAGTCGGGCACGACGGTGCCCGCCGGCGCCCGGCTGGCGGTTGATCTGCGGGTCGGCGCGGGCAAACGCGTGAGGTTGAAGGCCAAGCGGGTAGCAGGCAAGCGGATCGCCGTCTCGCTCACCAAGGCATTGGGCAAGCTCATGGTCGGCAACACCGACGTGACCAGGGTGCGGCTGCGGCTGGTCGTCAACGGGAAGCCGGGCCGCTGGAGCCGCAGAGCATTGCTGGTTCCTGGTTCCGGCGGCTCCCCGGGCTCGGGGGGAGGGAGCAATGACGGCTCACCCGGCGGAGGCGGAGGCGGCGGCGGGGGCGCTCCCGGGACTGACGCGCCGCCCAATCCATCACCGAGTCTCGGGATCCCGGTCGTGCGGGACAGCGACTTCTCCTATCTCGGCTCGTTCGCGATGCCCATCGACAGTGGCTGCGGCGGTTGGGAAACAGCGTGGCCCAGTGCGGGATTGTCTCTTCGCCGAGTGGACGGCGATTTGCGGT
>JAUYKX010000360.1 GCA_030699055.1 Candidatus Nanopelagicales bacterium | reverse complement strand
ACGGGCCCACGTCGCGGGGGAAGACGTCATAAACCACAGCCTGGCGACAAAATAGTCGAGCTACGAGTCGCCACGCCCAATTACTGGCAAGGTCGTTAGGTTGCGGGAGCGAGGCGGTCCGAAGTGCCGGGGGCCCTTTCGCTTATCCGGCGGACCAGAAGCCATAGCGCGGTCAGAAGTCCAACTACTGCAAGCGTCAGGGAATCCCCTATCGGTGAAAGCCATTGATTGGTGTCCCACCAGGACATCCACAGGGGCAAGCGCAACAGGGAGACACCGAATAGCAGACCAATGACGATCTTTTCCCAGGTTGGTTCAGCGTAAGAGTAGGCCAGGATGACGGCAGGGATGATCCAGACCGCATGATGCTGCCAGGACACCGGAGAAACCAGCACCGACGTGAGCCCGACTACTACGGCCCCGCCGACAAGTGATCCCTTCAGGTACCACTTCCGCGCGAGCCACAACCCGGCGGCGACGACGATGCAGGCCAAGAGTGCCCAGGCCACCTGGTTGTCAACTCCAAAACGCCTCAGTGCACCGGCAATGCTTTGGTTGGAGTAGAAAGCTGGGTCGCCAACGCGATCGGCACTGTTTCCAAGATTGGTGAAGAACCAGGTCGACTCGGTGGGCATCAAGAGGAATCCGACAAGGGTCAGCCCCGCGAATGCGCCAGTGGCCCACGCCAACCGCCGCCATTGACCGGTGACGGCGAAGTAGACCAAGAACAGCAAAGGCGTCAGCTTCACCGCTGCGAAAAGCCCGATCAGCATGGCTGGCGCCGCATGGCGGGAAGAGCACCCCGCAACACAGGCCAGAGTCAGGAAGATGCCGAGTTGACCGAGAGCAAGGGTGTCAGTCACCGGCAACGTCCACAGGCAAATCGAGGATGTGAAAGCCAAACCTGCGACACGAACTACGTCGAGATCTCTCGAGTGCCGAGATACATACGTCACGAGCAGCCATGCACCCACCAGCGTCCAGACCACGTAGTCGGCGGTCAGCGGTAGCAGGGTCAAAGGCGTGGAAAGGACCGCCGCGATCGGGGGATACGTGAACCGCAGCAAGGTTCCCGTCTGCTGACCAAAATCGGGTGCGTACAAGTACGGGTGCCCGTCAATGACGGCGGCGCCAGCCGCCCGGTAGACGGCCAGGTCTACCGGGCCGGGGGAAAGCGCCAGCTGCCACAACAAGACCGCGCACAGAACGACGGCGATGACACTGAAGACCCAGAAGGTCAATGATCGACGGTGGGGCTCTCTCAAGGCGCTGTTCACCCATTCGGTCGCGTCGGGCAGATGGCAGGGAGAAAACGATGATTGACATGGGAAGCAATGTCCAGATGATGAGCTTCCCGAATCACAGCGCATCCTCTCGCCTCACTGGCCCTGCTGTCGCGCTTGTTGCTGCGGCAACGCTCGTGACTCTGGCCGGATGTGGGGCATCCGCCAATTCGGTGGTCGAACCTACGAGGGAAGCGGCGGTCGCGGACCGGGTGACCCTGGCAGACGGGTCAGTCATTACTGCCGGGGAGGGGACAACATTGGAGCTGGATGGGTTGGGGAACGCCAGTGGACGGAGCGGTCAGGAAGAGATCGTCATTCAAGGGACGGGGCTCTTCGTTGACAATGTGGTGGCAAGGATCTACACCGGACCCACCTTCAAGGGGCACCATCACATCTATACCAGCACAGGTTCGATCGACAAGAACCAGTCCAATCACAACCCGATCATCACGCTCACCGTACCAGTCAGCAAGAAGCTTCCAAACCACACGCAGGTATGTGCTGAAGCGTGGCGCGACAACGGCGGCGGCAATTACACACTCATGGGACGCCCCTGCCTAGTGGTGACGAACTAAGCGGCTCTCTGGGGAACCTCAGTACTCCAAAATCGGGCAAGTCAGCCCAATCAGTTACGAGCCAGCATCAACCCAGGCCAACCAGGCCGCATAACCCGGTGTCTACCAATTCTGGGGAACCTCAGTCGGATTGATTTGGCTGCTGGTGCGGTCGGAGTCGGGGCCAGTGGATCTAGCCGTCTATCGTGCGGCTGGCGAAGTCGTGTGGAACGGAAGTTCGGCCATTTACGCCGACGACTTTGGGTCACAAACCGGGACGTTCCTGCCCTTCACCTACCCGCCTATCGCGGCCCTCCTGGCTGTCCCGCTGGCGGCATTTCCGCTCGGTGTCGACTACATCATTTGGATTGCGGTGTCGGGCTGGTTGTTCGCCCGTTACGTCGGTCGGGAAATGCTGACGACTCGTCTGGGGCGCGTGGTGGGCCTGGCTCTGATTGTGGCGGTGGCGTTCTGGGTTCTTCCGGTGACCGAAACGCTGATCCTCGGTCAGCTCGGAATCCTGCTTACCCTGGGTTGTATTGCCGGGAGCACCGGTCGACACGCATGGACGGCGACGGTCATCGGTGTTCTCGCGGCCGTGAAGCTGACCCCGCTGCTGTTCATCCTGTATTTCGCCCTGACCAGGCAGTGGCGTCGCCTTGCCTGGTCGCTCGGCGCCTTCGCGGGTGCAACTGCCGTCGGCTTTGTCGCTCTTCCGTCCGAGTCTTGGCAGTACTTCACAGAACTGATCGGTCGAGGAGACCGAATCGGTGACCCGGGCTATTACTCCAACCAGAGCATCGCGGGAGCCCTCGCTCGTCTGGGGGTGGAGGGCGTCGCGTGGGCGCTTCTCGCGTGCGTTGTGCTGATCGCTGGGCTTTGGCTCGCCCGGCGCTGGTTCCTTGCGGGCTCACCGGTTGGAGGCGCAATCGCCTTCGGGCTCACCACGGTGCTGATTTCGCCGATCTCTTGGCAACATCATGCGGTGTGGATCGTTCCGAGCCTTATTTTGATCTACAAGACCAGTACGGCCAAGCCGGTCATGATCACTCTGGGCGTTCTGCTGTTTTTGAGCCTGTTGCGACTGCCGCAATGGGCGTCGGGGGCTGATCCGGTGGGCGTCGGCATGGTTCCGGTCGGCCTGGCGCTGGACGCCATCGCCCTGGTGGTGGTTGCCCTGGGTGTGCTGATGTTCATCGCTCGGCCGAGCCTTGCGCCGTCCGCAGACTCGCCGCAGCCGTGAAGTCGGAAATCCAGCCCCAAAGGGCAAGGCGATGTAATAGCCGCCCGCCCCGGTCTTGGGTGCGTTGTTCCGGGTTGACATCCGGGTAAACGCACCCAAGAAGTAAGCACCGGGCCTGTCGCGGACTGAAAACTACTTTCAGTGACCGCCGGGCAAGCCCGTGATACGCACAGTGAACGATTTGCCGCCGTCCCGCGACTCCCAGACCTTGCCGCCCGCCAGGACGACGACCCGGTCGTCTTCCGCCGCCAGCGCCTGCGGAGTGGCGTCGACGGAACCGGCTGACTCCCACGTCCGGCCGCCGTTGGCGGACCGATGGAGTCTGCCATCGGTCGAGATCCCGTAAACGGCTGTCGTGGTCCAGACAATGTCGATCAGCGGTGGCGCATCTCGAAGCGGGGTGAAGGTCGATGCGCTGTCGCTGCTGATTACCGGCCCTTGGCGGGTGGTCGCGATCACAGCCGTGGTGTCGGCCGGGTTAATGGCCAGGCCGTATGGCGCCGGGCTGGGCAGAGAGGTCCAGGTGGTACCGCCATCCAGGGAACGCAGTAGTCCACCGCTGCCCGAATCCACCCCCAGGACCAGATCACCGCTGGTGGCCAGTCGGTGGAAATCGGCCTCGCCGGACAGCGAAACGGTCTGCCAGGTCCGTCCGCCGTCCGTGGAGGCGATCAACCCGAGACGGGCTGGCGCTGATTGCCCGGGGGCCGGGTGACCGGAGGCGAGATACCGGGAAGGCCCGCCGGTCAGCCCCATGACGTCGAACCTGTCCTCGCTGACCAGCGCCGCTTCTGTTCCGGGAGCTTGCCGCCACAGGCCCGCGTGGGTTCCGAGTAGCAGGTTCTCGCCTTCGATCAGCAGGTTGTGTACATGGCTCCAGGCTGGATTGGCCTCGATCGCAGCTGAAGCTCCGGGCGAGGGGTTGGAACCTGGCGTGGGCTCGCCTGATTGGCTGCATCCGGCAATCACCACCGCGAGCGCCAAAGGAATCGTGCCCAGGGCGGCGAGACGTCGACTTCGGTGATCCATACGAAAGCCTCTCCTGGTGCTCGGGTAATTCTTGAGCCGGTGGCGATACCCGCCAACCGTTCCGCGCTCGATCCGAGGGTTGCCGGACAACATCGGGAATTGGATGGAGGCCGGGTAAAGATTCGGTGAAACCGATCGCTACCTCAAGGGCTGACGGGCCCGTGAGGGCCCGCAAGGCTGGCGTCTACTCCCGGTAGGCCCAGTAGTAAAGGATGCCCGCGAAGAATCCACCGCCGATAATGTTGCCGATCGTCACTGGAACCTGATTCCAGATGAGCCACTCACCAACAGAGATGCCGTCGCCCAGCATCATCCCGGTGGGGATGATGAACATGTTGACGATGCAGTGCTCAAGGCCGAGGGCGAAGAACGTGCCAATGGGCAACCAAATCGCGGCGATCTTTCCACCGACGGACTTGCTCGACAGGGCAATGATCGATCCGGTGGCAACCATCCAGTTACACAGAATTCCTTTGGTCAAGGCGGTGACCCAACCGGCGACGCCTGCGTGTTCATAGGCCAGGGTCTTACTCTGGGCAACGCTGATGATCTTCTCGCCGACCGCGCCCGAACCCTGGGTGAACAACTCGGTGATCGCCACGGCGAACAGAAGGCCGAACACCACCGAACCCAGGAAGTTGGCCAGGTACACGATTCCGAGGTTCTTCAGTGACGCGCTCCAAGTGATCTTTTTCTGAGCGAGCCCGATCGGAAACAACCCAAAACTGCCAGTCGCGAGCTCCAGGCTGAAGATCGTCAGAATCGCGAAGCCGACCGGGAATACCGCGAAGCCCACCAGGGTCGCGACGTTATCGGGCAGGCCGGCGCTGGCTTTGAACGCCAGCGCCGTGGCGAACCCCAGGAAGGCGCCGGACGCAAACCCGCGAACGACCATTTTCCCGACAGGAAGGCCTGTCTTCTTCTGGCTGAGAGCAGTTGCGTCCCTAAGAACCTGATCAGGGGCTACGTAGTCCATCGACCATCCTTCGGAGTTCCGGTACGGGGGCTTCCCATGCCGCAGGGCGGCATGGGAACGATATTGAAGCACAGAGAATCGCCGCCATGGCGGCCAAGCGCTGGCCCCGGGCG
>JAUYKX010000350.1 GCA_030699055.1 Candidatus Nanopelagicales bacterium | reverse complement strand
TCCGCAGGCAACTCAGGCAGCCTGGCCCGCACACGATCCACCAACTCTGCGGTCGCCGCCACCGGCACCAGATCCGGTTCGGGGAAATAGCGATAGTCCTCGGCTTCCTCCTTGGAGCGGCCAGACGTGCTCGTCCCCGTGTTTTCGTGGAAGTGGCGAGTTTCCTGCGAAACCGGTAGACCCGCGTCCAAGCGGGCAGCTTGCCGCTCAATCTCCGAGCGCACGGCCCTTTCGACGGACCGCAACGAATTGACGTTCTTGGTCTCCGTGCGTTTGCCCCAGGAATCCGGTCCCGACCCGATCGGGGCGATCGAAACATTCGCGTCACACCGCAACGACCCTTGCTCCATCCGGACATCGGATACGCCGAGTCCGCGGATCAGCTCCCGCAGCGCGGTGACGTAGGCCCGGGCAACCAGAGGAGCATCGAACCCCGTGCCGGGAATCGGCTTGGTGACTATCTCGATCAAGGGAACGCCGGAGCGGTTGTAGTCGACCAGGGAGTAGTCGGCGCCGTGAATCCGACCAGTGTCTCCGCCGGCATGGGAGAGCTTGCCGGTGTCCTCCTCCATGTGAACCCGTTCGATGCCGACGCAAACACTTCGGGCCTCGCCGGCCGCGTCCACATAATCGACGTCGAGAAATCCATCGACGCAGATCGGCTCGTCGTACTGGCTGATTTGGTAATCCTTCGGCATGTCCGGATAGAAGTAATTCTTCCTCGCCATCTGCGAAACCGGCGCGATCGAGCAGTTCAGGGCCAGGCCAATCATGATCGTTGATTCGACCGCGACGGCATTGATTACCGGCAGGGAGCCAGGCAGGCCCAGGCAGGTGGGGCATACCTGGGTGTTGGGCTCGGCGCCGAATTCAGTCGGGCAGCCGCAGAACATTTTCGACCGCGTGGACAACTCGACATGCACTTCGAACCCCATGACCGGCTCGTAGCGAACCAGGGCCTCGGCGAAGGGAATCGGGTTGGGCTCGATCCGTCCGGCCCGATCAGCAGCCCGATCAGCAGCAGTGGTTTCCGGGATCACGGCTGCGGTGCCTCCTCGATCAAGTGGTGCCCCCAACGATCGACCAAAGCCGCTTCCAGTGCCCCGCCCACCCGATACAGCCGGTCGTCAGCCTGGGCCGGGGCCATGATCTGGAACCCGACCGGCAAGCCGTCTTCGTCGGCTAATCCGATCGGCAGGCTCATCGCGCAGTTGCCGGCCAGATTCACCGGAATGGTCGCCACGTCGTTGAGATACATGGCTACCGGATCGTCCACCTTCTCCCCCAACTCGAAAGCTGTCGTCGGTGTGGTCGGCGACACCAATACGTCAACCTGCTCGAAGGCGTCGGCGAAATCCTGGGCGATCAAAGTCCTGACCCGCTGAGCCTGGCCGTAGTACTGGTCGTAGTAGCCGCTGGACAAGGCATAAGTACCCAACATGATCCGGCGTTTGGCCTCGGCGCCGAAACCGGCAGCCCGAGTCAGGGCCATCACCCGCTCTGCCGTCGCCTCCCCGTCATCTCCGACCCGCAGGCCGAAGCGCATACCGTCGAAACGGGCCAGATTGGACGAGCACTCACTTGGCAGGATCAGGTAGTAAGCGGCCAGGGCGTACTCAAAGTGAGGACACGAGACCTCTGTGACCCGAGCACCGAGGTCCGTGAGAACTGCTACCGCTTCCTCGAACCGCCTGAGTACTCCGGGTTGGTATCCGTCTCCCTGTAGCTCGCGGACCAGACCGATGCGCATTCCGCGAACATCCGCCCGCCGCGCCGCCTCCACAACTGGTGGCACTGGCTCAGGCAAACTCGTCGAATCCAACGGATCGTGCCCGCCGAGAGCGGCATGCAACATGGCCGCGTCCAGCACTGTGCGCGCACACGGGCCGGCCTGATCGAGCGACGAGGCCAGGGCGACGAGGCCGAACCGGGACACGCCACCGTAGGTCGGCTTGACTCCGACCGTTCCGGTAACGGCGGCGGGCTGACGAATCGACCCACCGGTGTCGGTCCCCACAGCCAACGGAGCCTGGAAGGCCGCCACCGCCGCGGCGGAACCACCCCCGGATCCACCAGGCACTCGGGTGAGGTCCCACGGGTTGCGCGTCGGACCGAAGGCCGAGTGTTCGGTGGACGAGCCCATGGCGAACTCGTCCAGGTTGGTCTTGCCGAGAATCACGCAGCCGGCGTCTTCCAGGCGACGAACGACAGTCGCGTCGTAAGGCGGACGCCAATCGGCAAGAATCCGCGACCCGCACGTGGTGGGCACGCCACGCTGAGCGAACACATCCTTCAACGCCACCGGAATGCCCGCCAGCGGGCCAAACGATCGCCCCTCAGCGAGGGACTGGTCAATGGCCCGGGCCCGTTTGAGAGCGGCCTCAGAGGCGACGTGCAGGAACGCATGCACCCGATCGTCGGTGGCCGCAATCCGGTCCAGGCAGGCGGCGGTGATTTCCTCGGACGTGATCTCGCCAGCGGAAATCGCCGCGCCCAAATCGGCGGCACTGAGGCGAGTCAAATGACCTTCAGCGGACCCGCCAAGGTCCGGGGTCGATGTCTTCGTCATCGGAATCAGTCCTCGTCCAGGATCCGGGGCACCCTGAACCGACCGCCTTCGGCTGCCGGGGCAGCCGCCAGCACCTCGTCCCGATCAACGCCCGGCCGAACCTCATCGGCTCGCCAGACATTCACCAACGGCTCCGGGTGCGACATCGGCGGCACCTGCTTCGCCGCCACCTCCGATACCCGGGCGACCGCCCGCAGGATGTCGCCCAATTGCTCCCGGTACCGCTCCAGTTCATCGGAACCGACATCGAGCCGCGCCAGGCGAGCCAGATGCGCGACATCGTCGCGGGTGAGTTCAGCCACCCGCGCATGGTAGCCGGAGCCTCGAAATCGGCCTCAGAAACTAGCCAACATCGCCAGATGATCACTACCGGGAATGGCGATGACCTCGACTCCGCGAGCCGGCGGCATCCCGCGCGAGAAAACGTGATCTATCCCCACGACCGGCGGCCAGCGCCCCGACCCGGATGGCCAGGTTCGTACCAAGCCCGCGCCGGCGCTGTCGACCGCATCAATGAAACCGGCTTCCACCAGTTCCCTGACGGGGACGTTGTCCCAGGTCGCGTTGAAATCGCCCGCAACGATGATCGGACCGGTTGTGGCCCGGAGGTACTCCGTGACCCGGCGGCGATCCGCCGAGCCGGAATCGCCGGAAAGCAGTTCCGCGCGCAAAGGGTGTACGCCCACGAACAGCACCGAACCGGCGTGAGTTTCGATCACGGTGCCGATATTGGCAAATGCCGTGCCCTCGATCTCCGTCCGCTGAGTGAGCCGATACCGGGACCAGATTCCCGACCCGGTGGCGCCCTCTCCGGGCAGTAGATAACTGTGGGGAAGAGCTCGCCCCAGACCCGCCGCCTGTAACCCGGACACGGCATCCGAGGTCAACTCCTGAACCGCCACCACGTCGACCCGATGGGCGCGTACCGCCTCGACAACTGTGAGCGAATCACCAGCACCCACTGCCAGATTGGCGGTCATCACCCGCAACCCCGATTCCGGCGCCGCAGGCCGGTCTTGCCAGAACATCGGCGCCCACCAGACCGCCACCACCGCGAAGACCAGCACTCCTACCAGGGCCAGCCACCGAGCTCCCAGCAGCAGAGCCAACAGAGCCGCGACCAGGGCCACCACTGCCGCGTAAGGAGTCAAAGAAACCATGAAGTAGACAAGCCCTGCCTGCCAGCCGAGCGCCCGCGCCAGGACAACGAAGGCCGCCCCGGCCACCAACATTCCCGCGACCGACAAGATCGCCAGCCGCATCACCGCTCGGATCACGCCCGCACGATATGCCCTTCCGGCCTCGCGGCCGATGAACGCGAACAGAAATGCCGACGTCCCGGCGGCAGATCAGAGCCAACCGGCCTGGCGAAAACGGTGGTGCATGAAGGCACATGCGGATGCCATTACCGTCAGGATCAAGGGATACCCGAGCGCCCAATGAAGTTCGGGCATGTCTTCAAAATTCATTCCGTATATCCCGGCGATCATGGTGGGAACCGCGGCTATGGCCACCCAGGCTGAGATTCGTCGCATGTCTCGGTTCTGCTCGAGATCCGCCCTGGCCCGGGCGGCCATCAACATTGCCATCAGCAGGCTGTCGTTGGAATCGACGGTGTCGGATGCCCGTAGAAGGTGGTCGGCAACGTCGCGGAAGTACGGCCTGAGTGACCGGGGCACATGTCGTCCTTCATTGCGCACCAGGCGACGGGCTGCCGGCAACAGCGGGCCGACCGCTCGCCGAATTTCCAGGTTCTCCCTCTTCAACAGGTAGATGGCCTCCGCTTCGTCACTGCGACCGGGAGCGAACACGGACTCCTCGATGTCCTCCACGCGGGCGCTCACCTCCTCAGCCACGGCCAGATACCCATCAACCGCCTTGTCCATCATCAGGTGGAGAACCGCGACCGGGCCCGGGTTCGACGCATCGACTCCCGACGACAACTCCGAGAACATGGCTCGAAGTACGTCTTCGCTGATCTCCGAAGGCACCCCCAGACCCACGGTGACTACATATCGCGGCCCCACAAATACCGACATCTGATCGGTCTCGATTTCGCTCGTTTCATCGACGTAACGCAACCACTTGAAGACAATCATCATCCGTTGACGATCAAGCCACTCGATCTTCGCCCGCTGATCGGAATTGAGTGCGTCCTCGACCAGCAACTGCGGAAGACTGAACGCCCGACCTACCTCCTCGATCTCAATCGATGTCGGGTCGGTCAGCGCGACCCACAGGAAGTCCTTCCCCGACCGCGCCTCCCCCGCCAACTCATGGAGATCGAATCCATCTTCGCGTCCGTGTTCGTCACTACCCAACCGCTCGATCCGCGCGACCGAATCGTCGGCTGGCCGCACGCACCAGGCTTTCATCACAGGGAGATTCTGGGGCCGTTGGCGATAGCCATTCGCGGCAATACCGCTGGCAGTTGCCGACGACGGCGACTGTTCATCCGCCGGAAGCCTCGGTGTAACCCGACCCGTCCCGACCAGTAACTCGAACTCCGACAAGCGACCCGGGGCCTTCTGCTGATATCCAGTGCGGGTGTCCACGACTGCGATCCTCGCGATCGTCCTTGTCCTGCTAGCCGCCGCCACCGAAGCGTTGAGCAACGTGCTGCAACACAAGGCCACCAATCAGGCTGACCCGACCCGACCCGACCAGCGGGCAGGTGAACTGGCCGCCCTGCTGCGAACCCTGCGAATGCCGTTGTTTCTGCTCGGCTTCCTACTGATGATCGTCGGATACGCGTTTCACGTGGCTTCCCTTGGTATGGGAAATTTGGCGATCATTCAGGTGATCTTTGTTTCGCAGCTGGTGTTCGTCTTACCGCTCAGTCGGTTGGTCAGCCGCACCCGGATATCGCCTCGTGACTGGCTCGGAGCCGTAATGGTGACCGTGGGCATCGGGGCCTTCGTTGTTTTCGCCCAGCCCACCGAGGGCGAGATGAACCTGTCAAACGGCCTGTGGCTGGGAGTGGTGGGACTCGTCGGCCTGGCTTGTCTTGTCTTCATCCTGCTGGGATACCGGTTCCGAGGCGGCACCCGAGCGGCATTGATCGGTTGCTCCGGCGGGCTGATCAACGGCTTGGTCGCCCCGCTGACCAAGGGGACCATCGCGGTGGCCGGTGCCGGCACGGGTGCACTATTCGGCAGTTGGTTCCTCTACGTCACGGTGTTGGCCGCGCTACTTGGCGTGGCGTTCCCTTTGATGGCCTACCGATCCGGACCAATCACCGCGTCCTTCCCGGCGGTCATGTCACTCAACCCGATCACGGCGACTTTCCTGGGCGTCTGGCTTTTCCATGAACACCTCAACGGATCACTGCTCAATGTCGTGGTAATGATTGCTTCCGCTGTGTTGATCTTCGTTGGAATCATCTGGCTGTCCCGCTCCAAGGCGATAGCGGCCGCCTTCGAGGAATCGACCGCGTAAGCGGCGAGCGCTCGTCAGTACCCGCCTGTGGTCGGTCAGTTGTAGCGAGCTTCAAGTCCCCGGGATTCACCGCAGTTGCGCGTCGCCCACGCAAGATCGGTGAGAAATTCGTCGGCGTAGCGGGCATGAATCGGTGAGATCATCATGTGAAGACCGTTCGGGTTGGTGTTCCGATCCAGATTCCAACCGCGATCGTCCATCAGATCGCATACCGCGTACGGGTCAACCTCATCGGAGGTGAACGTGAGCAGAGGACCGATCGGATTCCCCATGATCTTCAAGGGTCCGATGGCTTCGATACCTTCCCTGATCTTCTTCGTGGTGGCCATCAATGTGCGCATCAACTCGAGGTACCCCTCAACCCCCAGGTAGTTCATCACCGCCCAGGCCGAGGCGATTGGAGCCGCTGGGCGCGCTCCCGCCACAGTCGGCGTCCCGTACAAACCCGAAGGCCATTGGTTGTAGAGGAAGTACTGGTAGCCGATCCATTCGGACTTCCGATGCAGGATCACCGATGTGCCCTTGATGTTGTAGCCGTACTTGTGTACGTCGCACGACATCTCGGTGACCCCCGGCAGCCGGAAATCGTAAAGCGGCACTTCGTAACCCAGCCGTTCCAGAAACGGCAGGACGAAGGCGCCGATGCAGGTGTCGCTGTGGAATCCGATTCCGCGATCCAACGCGATAGTCGACAACTCCTCGATCGGGTCCATCACCCCGTGCGGGTAGCCGTAGGCCGACCCGACCATGAGCACCGTTCGGTCGTCCACCGCGTCGGACATCGCATCCACATCAGCCACGAAACCCTCTGCCAGTGGCACCGGCCGGGCCTCCAGCTCGAGATAGTGGGCTGCCTTGGCGAAAGCCGCATGCGCCGATTCGGCGTAGACGATATTGCCGCGCTCGATTCCCCGCTCCGCCCGCGCACGATCACGATTGACGAGTACCGACATGAGGATCGACTCGGAGCCACCGCTGGACAGCGTCCCGCCGCCGTCGGCGGGCAGATGAACCAACTCGCCGGTCATCCCGACGATGTCGGCCTCCATCAAGCGCAGGCTGGGGAACCGGATCGGATTCAAGGCATTTTCGTACAGGTACAGATCACTGGCTCGCTTCAGAACCCGATCCACATCTTCCCTACCCGTCGGGTAGACAAGGCTGAAAGTCTTGCCCTCGTCCCAGCGCGCATCCTGCGATTTCATCTCGCCGATCCGGGCGAATACCTCATCCTCGGACGTACCCTCCACGGACCAGGACATTCGCGCCTCCTCAGTTAATTCACCGGCAGAAGTGTCCACCGGTAATCCAGGCTGCCGCATCCTCCGATGAGCGTTCAAGTCCTGATAGCGCATATGGCCGCTGAGAATCCGGTGCTGACCATCGTCTCTGCCCGCGATCAGCGAACAAGTTCCCGCGCCGCCTCTGGGCCCGACTCCAGCAGGACCGCGAATCCGTCCGGCCCCAGCACGCTCACCCCGAGTTCACTCGCCCGGTCCAGTTTCGAGCCCGGATTGTCACCTGCGAACACAAAGTCCGTCCGCCGCGAGACTGAACCGGCGACTTTGGCGCCCTGGCCAATCAACGCCTCCTTGGCCGAGTCGCGGGTGTACCCGGGTAGCGTCCCGGTGACCACTACGGTCAGACCGGCCAACGTCCCGGGCCCTTCGGGGCGATCTTCCGACATTCGGACACCGGCCTGCGCCCAGCGCTCGACCACGCTTCGATGCCAGTCGACCCCGCACCATTCGACCACCGCTACGGCGATCACCGGGCCGACTCCGGCAATGTCGGACAGCTCGCCGACCGAGGCCCGGCAGATCCCCTCCATCGACGCGAACCGGCCAGCCAGAGCCCGGGCGGCCGTCGGTCCGACGTGGCGAATCGACAAGGCGACCAGGACCCGCCACAGCGGACGTTCACGCGCTCGATCAGTTTGATCGAGCAGTCGAACGGTGGTCTCGTTAAGAACCCGCGTTTCCGCAGCCACCCCGCTGTCAGCCGACGCCACTTTCCGGGTGAAAAATTCGCTGCGGGCCAACTCCTCGGCACGCAACGAGAAGACGTCACCTTCGTCGCGCACAATTCCGTCGTCGAGCAGCGCCTGAGCCGCCTTGATCCCCAGGCCTTCGACATCCATCGCCCCACGTGAACCAACGTGCAGCAGTCTCTCGACCAATTGGGCGGGGCAGCGGCGCGCGTTTGGGCAGCGAATATCGGCGTCATCAGCGTGTTCCGGTGCCAGTTCCGTCCCACACGACGGGCAATGGGTCGGCATGACGAACTCGCGCTCAGGCCCGGTGCGCTCCTCGACCACGGGACCGATCACCTCGGGAATGATCTCGCCAGCTTTGCGCAGGAAAACGATGTCGCCGATCAGCAAGCCCTTGCGCTTGACCTCGCCCGCATTGTGGAGGGTGGCTCGATCGACTTTGGTGCCCGAAACCCGAACGGACTCCATAACCGCATATGGCGTCACCCGTCCGGTGCGACCGACGCTCACTCGAATATCAAGAAGGCGGGTTCTGACCACCTCGGGCGGGTACTTGAAGGCGATGGCCCACCGCGGGGCCCGGGAAGTAGAGCCGAGCCGGTCCTGCAAGGCCAACTCATCAACCTTCACCACGACGCCGTCGATATCGAATTCCAGACTGTGTCGCTCGCGGTCGAACTCCGCGACGTACTGCTCGACCTCGCTCAGATCCCGGCACACGCGGTAGTGCGAACCGGTGGGCAGGCCCCAGGAGGCAAAACCAGCGTAGGCAGCCGACTGAGTCAGAGGCGAAAACCCGTCGGCGACACCGATCCCGTGAACGATGAGCCGCAATCGACCCAGAGATCCGACAGCCCGGCGCAGGTCCGCCTCCAGTCTCGCGATCCGCTCAGCGGTGCTCCCGGCAGCGCGGGCCCGGGACAATTCAGCCTGCCGCCGATCAACTCGCTGGCGCAAAGTGCCCGCCCCGGCGTTTCTCGGGTTGGCGAACGGGGATCGCCCGAGTGCCAACATTTCGTTGTTGAGGGCATTGAATTGATCAACCGGGAAATAGACCTCACCGCGAACCTCAAGTAGCTGCGGAATCGTCGGCCCTCCGGGTTCGGGCCGTAAGCGGTCGGGGATCGCACTGACGAATCGAGCGTTACCGGTGACATCCTCGCCGGTCACTCCGTCCCCTCTGGTGGCCAGCGATTCCAGTCGACCGTCCCGATAGACCAGGTCGACCGCCAGGCCGTCGATCTTGACCTCGCACAGCAGCGGCGGCAGGGCCTTCAGATCGCGTTCGATCCGCGCGGCCCACGCCTGCAGTTCGTCCAGATCGAAGACGTTGTCGAGACTGAGCATCCGGGCTGGATGGCGGACCGGATCGAACATCTCGGAATTCACCCCACCGACCGTCTGGGTGGGCGAGTCTCCCGTCTGCAATTGGGGAAACCGTTGCTCAAGGGCGACCAATCGGGCGAACAGTTCGTCGTACTCGGCGTCGGACAGGGTCGGAGCGTCTTTGACGTAGTAACGCGTCCGGGCCTGTTCGATCCGATCGGCCAGCTCCTGCCACTCCCGCCGCTCAGCCTCTCCCGGCGCGTCCCTCACAACTTCCGCCCGAACTCGTCGGCGGCGGAGGCAACCCGTGCGTACTGCTGGCGCGCCTCATCCATCCCGACTCCGGCCAATCCGCAGCGCGGCGTCAGCACCACCCGGTCCACCACGGCTGCCGGCTCGATCCCCAGGCGTCCCAGCAGCTCTCGCAGCGGGGACAGCATCGACCCGTCTTCACGGGCGGAGTCGAGTCCGGCGAACAACCCGATTCCGGACTCAAGGAGTACCCCCAAATCCTCGTCAGACTGCGGCAAGGTCAGATCCACTCCCACCGCTGCCGCTCCCGCCCGCGAAAAAAGCTCGACCGGCGCCTGGGAGCCACAACAATGGAACACCGATCCGGCACCCGACGATCCGATGGCGTCGATGACCTCACCGAGCACAGCTCGGGCTTCCGGAATCGACACGGGAGGCAAGCGCGACCAACCGCTCTGGTTGGGGATTTCACCTGCCAGCACCAACCCGGCGGCCGGCTCGTCAACCTGCACGATGAGGCCAACCCGGGGCAACCTCGACCTCACCTCTCGGACGTGGGCGACCAGGGCCTCAGCCAAGACGCCCCCAACTTCGCGCACGGCTCCGGTATCGGCGACGAGTCGCTCCCCGACCGACGACTCAACCGCCGCGGCCAACGTCAGCGGACCCGCTACCTGGATCTTGAACCATCCATTGTGGGTGGACCAGGTCTCCTCGGCGGCGTCGAGATCCTCACGCAGCCAGGATGCCGCCCGCCGGAGAACCGCGGTGGTACCACTGAGCCGGGGCGCGATCCGCCAGCCCGAAACGGTCGTCTCAGCCGCGAACCCGGCGTCGACCTGGACCGCCAGCGCCAGTGTCCGACCGATCATTTCCGCACCCGGCCCGCGCTGCGGCAGTTCGGGCAGATGGGGCACAACGGGCAGCTCCCCGGCGACGATGCGACACCACTCGCGGACGTCTTCCCCGGGAAGAGAACCGATGCCGGTGGCCCCACTGGCACGCAGCGTCACGACGTCCACCCCTTCGCCCAGATCCACACGCGAACAGGCTAGTCCCGGACTATGTTCACCACTCGTGGACTTGACATCCGAGGTGACCGATGTCGCCCTGGTCCTTCCCAGTTGGACACCCGTGGCCGCCGTCGCGGTGTCAGGCCTGGCCGGCGCGACGTTCGCCGCGCGGCGGGGTTTCGACATCGTCGGCGTCCTGGGTTTGGCTATCGCCGCCGGTACCGGTGGGCTGCTGCTGCGCGATGTGCTCCTGCAACAGGGCATCCCGGTCGTACTCACCGATCCTCGATACCTGGTCACCGCCGCCATTGTTGCCGTGATCGGGTTCTTCTTCGCGGGCCTGATCGCCCAGATCGGCCCGGCGATGGTGGTGCTGGATGGTCTGTCTCTGGGTTTTCTCAGCACCCTCGGGGCGGGTGCCACCCTGAACTTCGGTCTTCCCTGGCAATCAGCGATTTTCATCGGGACTATCACCGCCCTGGGTGGGCTCCTGTTGCGCGACGTCATGGCTGGCACCCCACCGGAGGTCTTCCGCCCCGGAGTCTTCTACGGCATCACGGCCCTGGTCGCCGCATCCGTGTTCGTGCTCTTGGTGTCGCGCGGAGCTGATCCGGGTGGATCCCAGCTCGTAACCATGATCATCGCGTTGATATTGCGCGCCGGCGGCGAGTGGCTCGGCTGGTCGGGAGCTCCCCCCGTCGACTTGTCGGCCCGGGCCTGGCACTCATGGCAAAGACACCATCCGGAAAGCGGTGCCGAGGCCGACCGATTCGACCTCACCTTGATTGAGGAGCCGGTACACGCCGACCACGATCATCGAGCCCCTGGCTCCGA
>JAUYKX010000344.1 GCA_030699055.1 Candidatus Nanopelagicales bacterium | reverse complement strand
AGCCCTCAACCGGACCCTCGATGATCCCGAAGACAAGCAAGCCGATGGCCAAAAACGACAACACGGCACCCACGGGATCGATGGCCGGCGGATGCTCTTCCACCGAATTGGGGATGACCACTAGCGCACCGACAAAGGCCAGCGCCGCCATGGCAACGTTCAGCGCGAAGAACGAGCTCCAGCTGAACCACTGCAACAACAATCCCGACATGATCAATCCGAGAACGGCGCCGCCCCCCGCGATGCCCACCCAAAGCCCCACCGCCTTGGCCCGCATTTCCTCCGGCACCGACGTCGTGATGATGGACAAGGTGGTTGGCATGACAGCAGCGGCGCCCACCCCCATGAATGCCCGCCCGACAATCAGCGTCAGCGGCCCGTCGGCCAGCATGGCCGTCGCGGCGGCACCCCCGAAAATGACCAGGCCCACCAGCAGAATCCGGCGGCGACCAAAGCGATCGCCTATGGCCCCGGCCACGAACAGCAGTCCGGCCAGAGCCACGGTGTACGCGTCAACTATCCATTGGAGTTGGCTCTGGGTGGCGCCGGTTTCCCGGGCCAGATCGGGTAGCGCCACGTTCAGTCCGCTCACTGCCGAGACGACCATCATCAGGGCCAGTCCGACCACTGCGATCATGGCGCGGATCCGGCGCGGGCTCATGGTCGTCGACCGGGCGTTGGGCATGCCCGCCAGGATGGCACTCCGATGATGCCGGTCGCTTATTGAGCACCGGGCGGGCACCAGGGGTCGCTTGGGGCGGGACCGAATGGCGTGACCCGTCCCCCGTGCCCCAGACTGGTGGCTTCCGAGCCCGGGGAGTCGGGATGTTCCAAGGTGTGATCGTCGTGTGGTGGGTGCTGACGGCCGCCTCGGTGGTGTTCGTGGCCGTCGACATCTGGCGCTCAACCCCTGAGGCCACCACCCTCAAATGGGCGTTCGTCATCCTCACGATCTTCACGGGTCCGTTCGGGGCGTTCTTCTACGTGCTTGGTTGCCGCGAACCACTCCGCGGCACACACGAGGAGTACGTGGCAAGCCGTTGGCGACAAGTACTCGGTTCGACGATGCACTGTGCCGCCGGCGACGGTCTCGGCATCGTGGTCGGTGCCGCCCTGGGTTCGGTGCTGGCCACGACTTTCTGGACCGACTTCGCCCTGGAATACGTACTCGGCTTCGGCTTCGGCTGGCTGTTCTTCCAAGCCTTCGCCATGCGCTCCATGGCCGGCGGCTCCTATTCCGCCTCGCTGCGGATGACGTTCCTGCCCGAGTTTCTTTCGATGAACGTGCTCATGGCCGGAATGCAGTTGGTTATGGCAATATTCATGTCGCTTTCGACTGAAACCCATCACCCGTCGCAGCCGGGTTTCTGGTTCATGATGTCGATCTCCCTGCTCGTTGGATTCATCATGGCGTACCCGATGAACTGGTGGCTGGTCGCCAATCATCTGAAGCACGGAATGTTGACGGTCCGGCGCGGTCCTGAAGCGATGGCGGGCATGGCGGGCATGACCAGCCTGAGCGACTCTGCCCGCGAGCCGGGTTCTGGCGGGGCGGCACCGATGCCCGGCGGCCCCGGTACGGCGCGCAAGGCCGCCGTCACGGTCCTCAGCCTCGCGATCCTAGTGGTGGCGTTGTTCGTCGCCCGGGCCATTGGCATGTAGACCCTTGGAATCTGACGACAGTTCGGGGGGTCGCGTGGCTGGCCGAGCCGCAGTCGAACGCAGCCAACGACCACACCCGTACTGGGTAATCGCGATCCTGGCCATCGGAGTCACCGGGGCCGCCGTTCCGGCATTCGCCTTGCCGTTGATCGGTCCTCAGTTGAGCACCGTGGCGGGTCTGAGCGGAACGCAGTTGGGTTTCGTCGCGGGCGCCTCCGGCCTCGGGCTTACCGTCGCCATGCTTCCCGGTGGATACCTGAGCGACCGAGTGGGGAGCCGCCGGGCATTCCGGCTGGGCGCCGTCGTCGCGTGCCTGGGTGCGGCGGGCGCAGCCTGGCCCGCTTTCGGCTCGCTGATGGCGGGCATGTTCCTGGTCGGCATCGGCACCGCCATCCTCGGGATATCCGCGATGGCCACCGTGGCCGGAACCATCCCGGGAGAGAAAGTGCGTGCGTACGCCGCCTTCGGTGTCGCGGGCGCCATCCTCGGAGGACTCATGTCGCTGGCCATCGGGCTGGTGGCGGACCAGGGTCGGGTGGCGGCGACAACTTTGATGGGCGTCCCGCTGGCTCTCATCGCGGCTGTGTTCGCCAAGCCCGGTTCAGCTGGTCGCGACCGTTCACCCGGTCGTGGGGACCGTCGCTGGGATCCGGCGGGCACTGTCCTGGCCGCCCTGACCGCCGGATCTCTGTTCGCGGGTGTCAACCTCGTGATCCGCGGAAATCCATGGCCGGTCGGAGTCACGCTGCTGATCGCTGGAGCGGCGTTCGCGGCAGTGCTCGTGGTCTGGGAAAGAAGACAGCCGGACCCGCTCTTCGACAGCCGCCTCCTGCGGCAACGCCGCTTCCTGATATTGATCACAATCGGCGGTCTTGCATCGCTGGGGACAGGAGGGGCGTTCACGCTGGCGGCGCAATACGCCCAGTTGGTGCTCAAAGCAAGCGTGACGGGTGTTGCTCTGCTGGTACTGCCAACCGCCGCGCTGGGGGCCATTGCCGCCCTGATAAGCCCGAGCCTGCTGCATTGGTGGGGTGCGCGGGCGCTGGTCGGCGGAGCCCTGGTACTTGCCGCCAGCGTATGTGTGGCGGTGGTTGCGACGATGACCAGCGGGTTCTCGGGGATCTTCCTGATCGGCGTCAGTGTCGTGACATTCGCCCTGGGTCTGATCTCCGCGCCCCTGCGGGCACTCGTCGCGGACAGTCAGGGCGCTAGCGAAATCGGCCGGGCCTTCGGCCTGTACGCCACCTTCCGCCGTTTCGCGACGGTCATCGGAACCGCCTTGGTGATTCAGACCTTCGTCTCGACCCTGCCCCGCGAACTGCACGAGTCGCTCTCCGCTATCGGTCTGGACAGTGCGGCGGACATGGGGGTGGAAACCGTCGGTCAAGCCCAATCCATGCGCCAACAGATGGCCGCGCAGCTGTCTCCCGAGCAGCTGGACGCCTACGTCGCCGCCCAGGATCACGCCTTCACGGCCGCCCAGCGGCACGGTCTGGCCATCGCTGCCGGCTCCCTGGTCCTGGCCGCCCTGCTGTCCGCCTTCCTGCCGTCGCGGCGGCGGAATCTGCCCGATGGCGAGGTCCCGCCAAGCCCGTGAGACGGGTCACGGGATTCGGGTGACCTTCACCGTGACGAAAGACCGACCGAACAGCGAATTGCGCCGCGGTTCGAACTCCACCTCAGTTTCCCGACGCCTCATTCGTCTGTCGGGCGAATGCGTCCAGGTAGAACGCGTTGGTCCATCCGAAACCAGCTTGGTCGGCCGAATAGCCAGCGGTCACCGTCGGAGCCTCAAGCGGGTTCGTCGTCACGTACTTCTCGATCAGAATCCCGGTCTTGGCGAAACTGACATCGACCGCGTTCAACCAACCGCGATCAACCATCGCGGCCTCGGTGGCGAAGCCATGTCTGCGCAATCCGTCGGCGGCGAAGTACTGAATCGGGGCCCAGGCATTCGGGTAGTCCCACTGGTTACCGGTGAACATCTGGCTGGTCGGGATCCCGTAGTTCTGTTCGCCGATCAAGGCCAATGGTGGGACCGTCTGACTCACCGACGTCTGGCATCCGGTCTTTCCCTGCTCGCAGGCCAGGATCGTCCCACCGCGACTCGTGAGCTTGTAGGCCCGCGGTTGACCATGGTCGTTCTTCCCGTACGCGAGTTGCTCCTGATCGACCTCGTCCGGCGCCGTGACCGTCTTGACCACCTCACCGACCTGCGGGCCGCCGACCAACCCGTCAGCCCACAAGGGCACCAAGGTGGTCGCGTACAGGTAAGGGTCCGCCTGCGTCGGACCGGGCCCGACGAACTGGTCAGCCCAATGCCCGCCAACGTCAGGATTGCCAGGCACGCCGGTACGCCAGAACACATCCCGCAGGGCCATGCGGATTGAATCGAGTTGCGATTCGGGAACTGGTTTGATCTTCACCGGTTGACGGGCTTGGCGTGAGATTTCGATCATCCCATTGAGGTCGAGACCAAACTGGTACACCAAGGTCTGCAGATCGACGGGTGCGTACATCGCGTCCCATTCGCCGGCGTACCCGAACCGACCGGACAGGTCGTAGCCGGAAGCCCGCGTGGCCCGATCGGACCGGTAGTACAGCTGTCGCAGCTCCGACTGTCCCTTCGCGTTTTTCGCCATGAACCGATTGCCCGGGTTGGCCTCCGGGTAGGACTCGAAGTACTCCTTGACCTGCTCGTAATAGCCGGCGTTTCCCGGTACCTGACTGTTCGTCACCTCCGGAACCGGCCCCAGCCCGTCCGTGACGTAGAGACTCACGGGATGCCCACGCAAGTCGGCCACCCGCAGGTTCGATCGTTCCCGGAAAATCACATGCCGGCTGTCGGTGTAGTAGTCGAAGTAGGTACGCGCCGCGGGAAGCATTTCCCGAGCGATCCATTCGTCGTACGTGGTCGGCGTCTTGATGCCGAGGTAGGGCGCCAGGGTCTCCCGGTAGGGCACCAGCTCCGGGTGTCGGCCGGCGAATTCGTAAATGGACAGCACCTCGTGAGCGAACAACGGCGGCTGCGATCGCGTCAGGTAGTAGATGCGGTTGGCGTTGTTCACCATTCCGCCGTAGTAATTGATCTCAAAAGCGTGGTTGTCGGCCATTCCCTTGGCGATGCCGAAGAGTTTGGCGGCGTATTCCCGCGCGGACTGTTCATCGAGCTGCACGTACTTCTGAGCTCCGGGATCCCAGTACCGACTGTCGGGCCGGGCGAGAACGTACTCGGCGGACGCCAGGAGACCCTTGATGATGAAAAACGAGTCCCAGCCGTACTGTTCGTTGAAGATTCCGCCGGGAACCACATATGAGTTGGGCAGATACAGCAGCCCCGCCTGTTGGTAGATCCGGCCCGCCTTCGACGCCGGATCGGGCAAAGGCGTTGGCAGTTCGCGAACCGAAACGTCGGCCCCCGGGCTCTCGGCCAGGATCTTCTTGATGTCGGTGCGGGCTGTTCGGTTTCCTCCGGGGTAATAGATGGGCCAAGCGCCGCCGGGCGGCTGGTTTACGAGCCAGTCCTGCGTTTGGGCGACCAGATCGGAATGATCTCGGAGCAGGCCCTGGGGTGAGGTCCACATCCCGTTGATGTATGGCA
>JAUYKX010000332.1 GCA_030699055.1 Candidatus Nanopelagicales bacterium | reverse complement strand
AACCAGGTCGCTGGACCGCGAAACGGACTGCCCGCGTGTGGCGAGCAGTCCAGCTGATATCTCAACCGGCGGGGGTTGAGGTATCAGCTGGTCCGATCGGGTTCTCGGCGGTCATCACCAGGGTGAGTTCACCGAACTGCTGGTCGGCTTGGCTCCCGCGGTTCTCGCCTTCGAGGTACCAGCCTGCGCCGGAGACGACTGGGTATGTGTCCCATCCTGTGTCCACGGTCGTTCCGGTTCTGGCGTCGATGATGATGTTCTGGTCAGTGGTGGTCGCCCAGATCTTGCCGTCTGCGACGCCGTGAACTTCGAGTTGCAGTTTTGCTCCTTGTTCGTCGCTGACGGTGTAGATGTTTTTCCCGGTGATGGCGTCGGTCACGGTCATCCCGTAGGGATGGCTGGCGTATGGGCTTCCTGGGCCGGAGATTCCCGCCGCTGTGACGAGATGGGCAACCGGGTCGCTGTAGATGTTGGTGGCGACGTCTCCGACCGGGTTACCAGAATCCTCGCGCAGTATCCGGTTGTTGCCATGTCCGCCGAGGGTGCCGCCGTTGGTCAGGTAGAGCAGACCGGGGTCGCTGTTGATGACGCGGGTGTCGAGGAAGGTGGGGCAGCCGTCTTTGAACCCTGACGAGGTATGCCATGAGCCTTGACCGCGTTGCATGATGTCGCGGTCAGCTTTCGCCCAGACAGCCTGGCCAGTGTTGATGTTTAACCCGGTCACCGTGTCGCATCGTCCACCGTTCGGTTCCACATCTGTCCAGCCGACCGCGATTGAGCCGCTCGCACCCGCCAGGTACAACTTCGAGGTCCACAGTTTCTTGCCGGTGGTGAGGGAGTAACCGCTAAATCCCTCTCCGAGGTAATCGATGTCTCCGACAATCACCACGGCCGCGATCGCTGTCGCGCCGAGCAGGCTGTATTCCTGATCGCCGGGCCCTGCATCTTCGGGTGTGAGTTCTGTCGGCGTGCTGGTCTTGACTGTTCCGTCTTCGTTGAACGTTTGCAGCAGGAATCCGGCCTCTTCGGGCTGCAGGCCCTCAGCATCGCGGTGTGTGAGGACGAGTGCGGCCACTGCTGGTTGCGGAGTGTCCGAGATGAACGCGAAGTCAGCGGACACCACCTCCTCTGGCGCGGGAACGCTGGGGGTGATGGTGATGCTGGTCCCGGCTGATGGAATCGTCAGCTCAGCGTGGGTGACCGGCGGCGCGCTTGACGTGCCCGGCTCAGTGGTGGGGGAGAGTTTTGTGAGGAATGCGTTATCGGTGTGTAGCACACCGTTGTGCCCGTCGTAACTTGTCCCGTCAAGACTGGTTGCCTCGCTCGCGCTGGCTGATGTTGCGGGCGGCGGTGGCGCAGGCGGCACGGAGCCGCTGGAGCATGCCCCAAGGCCGACAAGCGCGCAGCCGCACGCGATCGTGGCGGCGAAAATCTTGCCCCAGATGTTCAGTTCCATATCAGCTCCACTAGCACTTGATCATCATCGATGGTTTCCTGGGCACCGAAGTCCTTGACCGACTCTGACTGCACCACCGACTTCCGCCCGCTCGGTGGCGGCGTAACGATCGTCATCGACGCCCCAGCCGCTGTCGGGAATAGGGTCACGATTGCCTCCGCCCCCAGGGCAAGTCCTGCCACTGTTGAGGCAAGGATTGCCGCGATTGCGGTGAGCTGGTCCGCGCTACTCTCCGATCGCACTTCGAAGTTGCAGACCAGCGCGGAGGCGGGCCGGATCGGCGTCACGCTTCGAACCGGTGGGGCATTTTACCCGCATTCGGTGATGGCCATCACGGACTGCATGATCAATCATCCTAAACACGACGGCATGCGCACCAGTAGTCCCCTCTTTGGGGGACCGCACTCGGGCCCTGGCTGCGCGGAACGTGGCTATCAGCTCCACGCCAACTCGACCAGCACCTGGTCGCCTTCTGTCTCGGCGACGACCCTGAATTTGTCAATGTCCAGGGACCGTGTGGCGAGGTCGCGATCTGTGGCCGGGGCGACGATCGTCATCGACGCAGCGGTCGGCTCGCGGAAAAGCGTGACCCATGCCTCAGCGCCCGCCGACAGGGTTTCGACGGTGGCGTGGAGAATTTGTTGGATCGCATCGAGTTGAGCGCTCGACGGCTCCAAGACTTTCTCTGCGCACTGCACCGACAAGGATGCGCCTCGCGCGTGGGCAAGTTGCACGCACACTGTGATCGCATCGCCGAGTGCCCCGAGGTCCGGGTCGATCTTCACCAGCGCCCGCAGGTAGACCTCTTCATCGGAGCACCGCTTGCGGACCTGGGGATCCGTGGGATCCAAAGAACCGTCAGCTAGACCGCCGAGCAGCGGCTGGATCTCTGCAATAACCGATTCAAGGATTACGCCGCGGATACGCTCATGCTCGCGTATCGCGGCCGTCCTTGTGATCGCTTCTTCGGTGGCCCGTTTCGACTGTTCGGCTCGCGTTCCGTAGCGGGTCAACATTCGGCGAAAGGCGATCAGTGCGCCGACGAATGCGATGTCGGTGAAGACGATCGCGGGCATCGATTCCACAACGCAGGACATTGAGTCGGGGCCGAGTCCGGCAATGATCAAACCCATCCCGATGCTGTAGCCCATGCAGCCCGCGATGATCCACTGCGCCTTTCCGCTGAGTAGGACGATCACCACTACGCACATGCTTGAGCCCAGCGCCCCCCACCAGCCGATGCCGATCGCCTGGCAGCCAGCGATGCCCACGGTCGGCAGGTAGACGACCAGCAATGCCGACACAGCAAGGAAGAGGCTCGCGTACCAGGGAATTGGTATTCCGCGTGCTGCGGTTGCGATCGCTGTGGCGACGGCGACTGCGATCATGATCAGTGCCACGGCTGACCAGGTGACTGACTGCTCGCCGATGACCAGAACTGTGTTGATCACGAAGAGCGTGAGCAGGCAGATGCTGAATCGTCGTGTTGCCGGGATCAGGGAGGAGAACAGGACGCTGCTCGGTGCGATCTGTGGTTGCTGGTCTGCGTTGGGGCGCTGCCATGTCATGACGATTTCCGCGCCGCCTCCGGGGCGTGGGCGTGCGGAGCTGTTCACGCCGACCGCGCCGCATCGAAGGGCGATTGATCGTGGTGTGGTTGTGGTGGCGAATCCGTGGCCCCGGTCGCCGACTCTGATTTCGAAACCGCCGCTGGTGCTGGTCAGGCGTAGGTCTGCGCGGTCGGTGCCGGAGTGTTTAGAGATGTTGACTAGTGCTTCGCCGACTGCGGCGCCCACTTCGGCTGCAACGGCAGATGGCACGTCCGTTTTGGTCCCTTCGAACACCACCGTGAGCGTCAAGCCCAGCGTTCGCGCGCGGGCTTGCGCGCTTTG
>JAUYKX010000327.1 GCA_030699055.1 Candidatus Nanopelagicales bacterium | reverse complement strand
TATGCCAGTTATCCACGGTGCGCATCGGGCGGCGTTCATCACGTAGAGTGATATTGTTCCTTGCCGGTGTAGCCCACTTGGGTGATCTTCCTTGCCGGGTGAGATAAGATCGGCTACCTTGGTATTGCAAAGGGCAGGTACTTAGGTACCTCCCAAACCTCGCACTAAGAGTTGGAGATGATTGAAATGGCCATCAAGAATTTGAGTCGCCGGGGTCGCGCGCTGACTGCGGTCGGGGCGGGATGTGTGGCGGCAGGTGTACTGGCGGCATCCGCAGCCAGCTTGGGGGAGTTGACTGTTAACGATTTGGGCACGACATCCAATGTCGTGGCGTCTTGTCAAACGACCGGTTTGTCACTGACGGGCTGGGCACCGGGATATTCTGGAGTGGCAGCGGTCACAACACCGACTAGTAACACTGGTTCTAGTTATTGGGTCGAGACCCCGATCTTGACTGGCATTAGCAGCTTATGTGAAAGTCAGTCTTTCAAATTTGTGCTGGCTTCAAGTACTGGCGCAGCGCTGACCGAAATTTCCGGCTCTATTGGCGCCGCCGCCAGTCAGAACCTGACATTGGATGGCAAGGTCGACAGCAAAAGCATCTACCAGGCCACCCTGACCATCTACGAATGATCGTGACCGAGGCTGGTTCACCGGTCGCGTGAAAGCGAGGTGGATCGCGACTTGAGACCAGCCCCGATACGACAAAGGCCCGGCACCGTCAGGTGTCGGGCCTTTCGTCGCGCCCTACGGTTTGCGGCATGGTGCTGATCCCGATCGCCCGACCACTGCTCGGAGACGATGAGCGCGCGGCCGTTGATCGGGTGATGCGATCGGGTCAACTCACCGGAGGGCCGGAAGTCGCCGCTTTCGAGTCGGAGTTCGCCGCCCTGGTCGACGGGCGCGAATGCGTGGCGGTGAATTCCGGCACGTCGGCGCTGTTTCTCGGCTTGACGGCGGCCGGTATCGGCCCCGGGGACGAGGTGATCGTCCCGTCCTTCACCTTCGCGGCGACGGCCAATGCCGTGGCTGCCGTCGGCGCCACCCCGGTGTTCGCCGATATCGACGCGGCCACGTTCTGCCTTGATCCCGCCGCGGCCGCCGCCGCTGTCACCAGCCGAACCGCAGCGATCATGCCCGTCCACCTCTACGGGCATCCCGCGAACCTGCAGGCGCTGGGGGAAGTGGCCGACCGTCACGGCCTGGCCCTGCTCGAGGATGCCGCCCAGGCCCATGCGGCCCGGTGGCAGGGCAGGCAGGTTGGTTCCTTCGGGGCCTTCGGCGCGTTCTCCTTCTATCCGACCAAGAACATGACCTCCGGCGAGGGCGGAATGATCACAACCGCCGACCCGCAGCTGGCTCGCCGAGCCCGGCTGCTACGCAACCAAGGCATGGAACAGCGCTATCGCAACGAGGTCGTGGGACACAACATGCGCATGAGTGACCTCCATGCGGCGATCGGACGCGTGCAACTCGGGCGGCTCCCCGGCTTCACTTCGAGCCGACAGTCCAACGCCGCGTTCCTGACGGCGAATCTGCCGGGCGTCCGAGTGCCTCTGGTTTCCACGGGCGCCGAACACGTCTATCACCAGTACACGCTTCGCGTGTCCGACCGGGATCGGGTGCGCGCCGCTTTGGCGCAGCGCGGGGTCGGCTCCGATGTCTACTATCCGATTCCGGTTCACGCGCTTCCTTCGTTCGACCGGAAACTCGACCTGCCGGAAACGGAACGCGCCGCAGCCGAGGTGTTGTCGATCCCGGTCCATCCGGGACTCGATGCGTCGGACCTGGAGTTGGTCGCCCGGGCGGTGCGCGAGGCGGTGCGCGAGGCAGTGAGGGAGCAGTGAGGGAGGAGCGGTGAAAACGTTGCGGGCCGGATTGGCCGGTTTGGGGATGATGGGCCGGAATCACGCCCGGGTGTTGGACTCTCTGCCGGGTGTCGAGCTGGTCGCCATCGCCGATCGCGATCCGGAGCCGGCAGCGGTACCGAGGGGGATACGACTGGTCCGCGACGTGGAGGAGTTGCTCGCGATCGGCGTGGACTACGTGGTGATCGCCCTGCCCACCGACGCCCACGAATCCTCGGCGCTGACCTGTTGCGCGGCGGGCGTCCCGTGTCTGATCGAGAAGCCACTTGGGCTCGAACCCGTCACCGCCGGACGGATCGCGGACGCGTTCGCTGCCGCCGGTGTACTCGGTGCGGTGGGGCATATCGAGCGGTACAATCCCGCGCTGCGGGAGTGTCGCCGCAAGCTCGCCGACGGGACTTTGGGGGATGTCTACCAAGTGGCGACGCGCCGGCAGGGGCCGTTCCCCGGCCGGATACAGGACGTCGGGGTCGTCAACGATCTCGGCACGCACGACTTCGACATCACGTCATGGATCACCGGCCGGTCCTATGTTTCGGTGGCGGCTCAGATCCAGAACCGCAGCGGGAGCCCGCACGAGGATTTGGTGGCGATCACCGCTCGGCTGTCGAACGGCCTGGTGGCCAATCATTTGATCAACTGGTTGTCACCGTTCAAGGAACGGGTCGTGGTGGTCACCGGCGAGCGAGGAGCGCTCGTCGCGGACACTCTGACCGCCGACCTGACCTTGTTCCGCAACGGGGCCGGCGACGATTCGTGGGCACCATTGGCGCTGTTCCGTGGGGTGTCCGAAGGTGACATGATCCGTTTCGCCTTGAGCAAGTACGAGCCCTTGCGGGCTGAACACGAAGCTTTCCGTGATGCCGTGGCTGGTCGGCCGTCCGAGGTTGTGACGTTGGCCGAGGGCCTGGCCACGGTGCGGATCGCGGAGGCGGTTCTCGAATCCGCTCGGTTGGGTGAATCCCTTCCGGTCAGGGCTGCCCGCTTCGACTCGGATGATCGGGTCTGAGCGCGGGTCGGGTTCGTCGCGGATGAGCACTGCCACCGAATATTTCGCCCGATTGGCGGTGCAGCTTGGTGTGACCAGGGAAATGGGTCGATAGTTCAAGCCAGGCAGGATGCCAGGTGGGACGGTTCGTCGTGACCCGGCTTCCCGGCGATGCCGATCACGGCGGGGCGGGCGACTCATGGGCGTTACTCGACGAAAAGCGCGGGGCGGCAAGCGCGCGCGTCGCCGAGCTCCGGCGCTCGTTTGGCGGTGGCTGCCGGTGGTCATCGCCATACTCTTTGCCAGCCAGATCGTCGGATCGATGCGGGGCGAGCCCTCGGTGGTGGCGTATTCGGGCGTAGCGGGAGTTCACGGCGGGGAGTCGGTCGAGGTCTATGGGTTCGAGCGATTCGAGTGCGGCATTCTCACCCTGGAACCGGGGCCGGAGCGCATCGACGACTCGACGAAAAGGCATGTGATCGATACCGTTCGCGTACACGTGGGAAGATCATGCGACATTCGTTGGCTGCGGATCAGCGCGATGGATGGGCAGAAGCCGGTGGCCTGGGCTGTTGTTGAGGTTCGCCCCGGAGAGATGCCCGTCACGGCTCGTTTGGTGCCGCCGCTGGATGCGGCTCGATCGGTTTGGTGGTCGGTTTCGAATGACGCGACCCAGTGAGATCACGGCGCTTGGGTCTGGTCGCCGTCCGTTTCGGTCCATCCGCGAAAGCCGGCGACGGCCGTGGGCAGGGTCGGGAAGATCAGGTCCTCGCCGACCCGGTCGACCAGGCCGAAGGCCCGCAACTCGGCCAGAAGATCCTGCTTCACCCGGGCCAGAGCAAACACGATCCCCCGTTCCGTCAGTGCTCTCCGTAGGTCGTCGACGGCCTCCAATGCCGTGATATCCACCGTGACGTTCGCCTCCATATTCAGGACGAACCAGTGAACGGGAGTCGATTCCCGATCGACGGCCGCGATGGCTCGACGATGGAAGTCGTCGGCGTTGGCAAAGAACATCGGCGAGTCGTAGCGGTACACGATCAGGCCGGGGACTTGCCTAGCCTCCGGGTAGTCCTCGACATCATGCATGCCGGCCAGACCGGGCACGATTCCCTCGACGGCGTCGTGTGGGCGTACCACCCGGCGCAACATGTCGGCCACGGACAAGGCCACCGCGATCAGAACGCCGGCGAGAATCCCGAAGATCAATACGGCGATGAAGGACACCAGGGCGAGGATCAACTCGCTGCGCCGGAATCGGCCGAGTCTGATGAAACCGCGCATGTCGAACAGTTTGGTGGCGGCGAAAATGACAATCGCCCCAAGCGCGGCGGTGGGAAACCAGGCGAGCACAGGTCCGAGCAGGAACAGAGTTACCAGTACCCAGACCACGGCGATGAGCGAGTAAAGCTGGGTCCGTGATCCGGCGGCGACGGCGAGGGCTGTCCGACTGGCGCTGCTGCTGATCGGAAAGCCGCCGATCGCTCCCGCCCCGACGTTCGCCCACCCGAGGGCCAGGAATTCCTGGTTGGCGTCCACGGCGTGGCCGTCGCGGCCAGCGAACGCCCGGGCCGTCAGGACGTTGTCCGTGTAGCCGACCAGAACCACGCCGAGAGCGGGAACGAACAGCCCGGCGAGGTCGGAGAACGACGGCAGGGACGGGGTCGGCAATCCCGACGGAACCGGTCCGACAATCTCGATCCCTTGAACATCCAAGCCGAATGCGAAGACCGCCAGGGTGGCCAGGATGACGGCCAGTAATGCCCCTGGTGCGTGACGCCATTTCCATTGCACGACGAACAGCAGTACGAGCGCGGTCGCACCGAGAACGAGCGTCGGTCCGTGAAACTCGGGCGCGTGACCGGCGAACGACGCCAGTTCGCCCGGCAGGGTCGTCCCGCTCACGGGGACTCCGGTGATGCGCTCGAGCTGACCGACGATCATGATCACGCCGATGCCCGCCATGTATCCGATCAAAACCGGGCGGGACAACAGGTCCGCCACGAAACCCAGTCGCAGCACCCAACAGCAGATGCACAGCAACCCCACCAGCAGGGCCAGGCCGACAGCGAGCTGGGCGTATCGGACCGGGTCGCCGCCGGCTGCCGGGCCAACGACGACGGCGGTCATCAGGGCCGTCGTTGATTCGGGACCCACCGAAAGTTGCCGCGAGGAGCCCAGAAATGCGTACACGACCAGGGAAGGCAGAATCGCCCATAGTCCGACGACCGGCGGTAAACCGGCGATGGTCGCGTAAGCCATCACCTGGGGAACCAGGTAGGCGGCCACCGTGCAGCCAGATGCGAAGTCGCCCCTGAACCAGGCACGTCGGTAACTGACGAGGGTGGCCAGTCCCGGCAGCAGCTTCTCGATAACGGATCTCCGCGGCTCGGCGGGGGCGGTTGGCTCAGTGGGGAAAGCCGGATTCGAGGGCAATGAGTTGGGCATGGTTACTCCCAGTAGTTGCCGCGGCCCGTGTCGGATTCCATTCGACTTCCCCGAGCGGACTCTATTGGCTTATTGGTCGGCTTTTCGTGGAATTTGCTTTCCGACGGGTTCGCCGTGTGACCTATGGTTGTGGCTGGCGGGTCGAGGCTGCGGTCGAGGTCAGAGAACGGGGTTGAAGTCGGCTGGTTCCCAGACTCGCGGAAGTCTGACTTGGACGGCGTCCGGTGCGGCCCGCTCTCGGAGAAACCGCAGCGATCGATCGAGGTCATCGGCGAGACGGGGCATCGGAACCAGTGGTTTCGTGGCCGGTTTGGTGAAGTCGTCCCAGTGAATGGGGACGACCACGCGCGCACCCACTGTCTGCACGGTCTCCTGCCAGTAGCGATTCATGAATGCCGTATCCCGCTTGCCCAGGGTTCCGATGCCCAGGTAGGCGGTGTTCGCTGTGCGATCGGTCAACATCCCCGGCCGGAAACCCGCACTCGCGTTGATCAGCGCGGTCGTATCGGCTGCCACTAATCCCGGTTCGGCCGGTGCTGCGCGGTGGGCGACGAGAATCGCGTAACACTCGGCCATTCGGTAATCGCGAGCCCGGGCGGGAGGGGCGAGGGGGTGATCGATGAAGCCCCGGAAGTGCGCACCCGGAGAATGCTCCGACAGCAGCATCGTCACGGTGAAGCGCCCGAAGTTCATCGCTTGTCCGACCTCAACCGCGAGTAGTTGGTCGGTGGACAGGCCTGCTCCCCGGCCGATCCGCAGAGTCGAGGACGAGCCGACCAGTAGGGCGCCGGTCCGTTCGGCGACGACGGCGGAGTCCAACGCGTGGTCGAAATGGGAGTGGGCGACCAGCACGGCATCGGCCCTGGTCACTCCGGTTCGGGAAAGACCGGCATCAATGGCCGCCGGATTGGGGGCGATGCGGCCCAGGAACATCCGGGCAGCGCTCGGACGGGTGAAGAAACCATCGATGATCAGGGTGGTTTCCGCGTCCGTGATCACCAGGGTGCTGACGCCACAGAAGGTGATCTGCGGATGGTTCGGTGCGGGGCGACGAAGCGTTCGTGGGAGGTACCAGTCGTCCCCGGAGGGCAGTCGTCGACGGATCACAATCCAATTGTGACCGGATCTACCGCGAATTGCGCGGCTTACTGATCACAAGAGTTCGGGCCAGCCGGTCGTGCCAGGTTCGCGAGCGAGGGTCGAACAGCATGGACAGGCAGCCGATCAGAAAGACGATGTTGACCACTGAACCCGCGACCGGGACGGCACTGAACAGGTGAACTCCGCCGAACACCGCCGCGCGGATCAGTAAGGCTCGCCGCGGCAGTTTCGCGTCCGGCAGGTTGGGTACGGCAGGTGTGCCGGCATCGGCGCCAGCCCCGGCCCCAGCCCCAGCCCCAGCGCTGGCCTCGGGAACCACCCGGATCCCCAGTGCCAGCATCCCCACCGTCGCCGACCGGGAGCGCAACATGAAGTACTCATAGCAGAACCAGGCTGGTCCGGTAAGCAGGGAAACGAGCACTATCGGGCCCATCTCGGCTGCCATGAGTTCACCGAAAGCTGTCGTATCTCCGGCAGCGAGGCGCTCGGCCAAGCCATTGACGAGTTCGACATTGAGCGCCATCCAGATCCCGACCACAACCAGCTCGATCGGAATGAGAACGATCAGCCAGTCGATGATGTACGCGCCAAGCCGGGACCAGAGCGACGCGAAACCCGGATCCGCCTGCTGCCGACTCGGCGGTTGGTAGTCCGCCGGGCGTGGCGCCGTTTCGCGGGTCCACGTGTTGCCGTCCCAGTAGCGGAGCCAGCCGAACTCCAGGGGGTCGTCGTACCAGCCGGGATTCATCGGGCCTCCTCGATCCACCGCGACAGAGGGGTTCGCCGCCTGCCGCCTGCCGCGACGGGCATCGCCAGCAGCGTAGAGCGTCACAGGCGTGGTTGTGCGGGTCTCCGACACCGGCCTCCGTATCGTGGGCCGATGCCAACACAGTCGCCCCGAAACGGGGCCGGGGAAACCAGTTCATCGCAGGTTCGGGCTCGCCAGACAACTCGGGCGCCCGGCGAGGTCGTGACCCGGGGTCGGCCGTCGTTCGGGGCCTATGAGGGGGCGCCGAGCAGGGTTGACCTGTCGTCCCTGGCCGATCCCTATGCGCGCAACGCTGTCGATACGTTCATGCGCCACAAACGCTGGATGTACGTCTTCGCGGCCACCGATGAGGTGATCGTGGCGGTCGCCGTGGTTGACGCCGGACCCACGGCCACATCTTTTCTCATGGCCGTCGATCGCGAGTCGGGCCAGGTGATTGCCGACGCCAGTCGGCCCGGCTCTCCCCG
>JAUYKX010000317.1 GCA_030699055.1 Candidatus Nanopelagicales bacterium | reverse complement strand
ACCGCCATCGAGGCCCTGGCCGGGGTGTTCGGGGGCACCAACTCCTTGCACACCAACGCTTTGGACGAAGTGTTGGCTTTGCCCAGCGCCGAGGCCGCCGAAATCGCGCTGCGGACGCAGCAGGTGGTGTTGGAGGAGACGGGTGTGGCCAATGTGGCCGATCCTCTCGGGGGTTCCTGGTACGTGGAGGCGCTGACCGACACGATCGAGGACGAAGCGGAAAAGCTCTTCGCGCAAATCGAGCAGCTGGGCGGTGGCTCGGCAGCCGATTCGATGACCAGGGGAATCCTGCGGGGGATCGAGGACGGTTGGTTCACCGATCGCATTGCCGATTCGGCGTTCGAATACCAGCGGGCGCTCGAGAGGGGCGACAAGCATCAAGTCGGGGTCACGGTTCACACGGACAGCATCGAAAAGCCGCTGGAGATCCTGCGGGTGTCGCATGAGGTGGAAACCGAGCAGGTCTCGGCGCTCGCTTCGCGCCGGGCGCGGCGCGATTCACTGCTGGTGGAGTCGGCTCTGACCGAGTTGTCCGCCGCCGCGAAGGGCAGCTCGAACCTGATCCCGTTCCTGATGAACGCTGCCCGAGCCGAGGCGACTCTCGGTGAAATCTGCGACGTGCTGCGGGACGAATGGGGCGAGTATCGGGAGCCGGCCCGAATCTGATTTCGGGCAATAGCTGATCAGCTGGCGAGATCTGGGAGGATGGCGGGATGACATCACAGGGGTCAAATTCGGGTCGACGTCCGGCCACTCCAAGTGCGGATCTTCGAGGAGCCGTTGATCTGGGAGCGTTGGCGGCTGCCCGCCAGGCGCGCGAACAGGCCGAGGAACGCAAGCGCGCCCAGGCGAGCGGCCAGGGGCCGGTGGCCGTGATCGATGTGACAACGGCGGATTTTCGGGCCGAGGTCGTCGAAAAATCGTTTGAGATCCCGGTGGTCGTTGATCTTTGGGCGACCTGGTGTGAGCCGTGCAAGCAGTTGTCCCCGGTGCTGGAAAAACTGGCCGACGAGGCAGCGGGTGCGTGGTTGCTGGCTAAGGTTGACGTCGATGCCGAACCTGATATCGCCGCGGCGTTCCAGGTCCAGTCGATCCCCACGGTGATCGCGATGATCAAGGGTCAGCCGGTACCCATGTTTTCCGGGGCGTTACCCGAAGCGCAGGTGCGACAGGTGCTGGCCGAGCTGCTCAAGGTGGCGGCCGAACACGGGGTGTCCGGCAACCTGTCGTCGGCGAACCAGCCGGACGGGGGTGGCCCGCCCGAGCCCCAGATCGATATGACTGGCGGTCGTTATGAAGCCGCATACGAGGCTTTCGAAGCGGGCGACTGGGATGCAGCCGAGGCCGCGTTTGGCCAGGTGCTGGATGAGGCTCCGGGCGATGAAGAGGCGGTCGCGGGCGTTGTCCGGACCCGGCTGATGAGGCGAACGGACGGAGTCGCTGCCGATGCGGCCACGTCGGCAGCCAACACCAACCCCGGAGACGTTGATGCCGCCATCCTGGCCGCTGATGTTGACCTGCTGGTGGGGCGAGTTTCGCCGGCCTTCGAGCGTTTGATCGATTGCGTCAGGCTCAATTCGGGTGAAGACCGGGATCGGGCTCGCGAACACCTGCTGGAGTTGTTTGTGATCGTGGGTGACGAGGATCCGGCCGTCCAGCCGGCCCGGCTGGCTTTGGCTAACGCGCTGTACTGAAAGAGGTGCCCGGGCGGCACTCTTATCTGAATTGGTCGGCGGCGCGTCGGGCCGCCGTGCTGTCCGGTCCCGGAGGCGGGGGGAACAGGGCCGTGCGGTAATAGCGCAGCTCGGTGATTGAGTCCTTGATGTCACCGAGGGCTCGGTGACCACCGCGCTTCTCTGGGGCGGCAAAGTAGACCCGCGGATACCACCTTCGGACCAGTTCCTTGATGGTGGACACGTCAATCAAACGGTAGTGCAGGTGGGCGTCGAAGTCCGGCAGATCGCGAGCAAGAAAACCACGGTCGACGTAGACACTCGAGCCGGCCAGCGGCGTCCGCCGAGGCTCGGGTACCCACGACTTGAGGTAGTTCAGCAATGCGTCCTGGGCCTCGGCCAGAGTGATGCCCGATTCCAACTCATCGAGCAGGCCCGACTCAGTGTGCATCGTTCGCACCAGGTCAATCATCCCGGCGACCTGTTGCGGTTCGGGGCGAATGATCAGATCAATGCCCTCGTCCACCGGGTTCAGATCAGCGTCAGTGACGATGCAGGCGACCTCAATCAACGCGTCGGCCCGCAAATCCAGGCCGGTCATTTCGCAGTCGACCCACACGATGGGGTGTTTGAGTGTCATCGTCGGTCAGCCGTAGTACGGCTCGGCCCAGCCGACGTAGGGGCCGTAGGAGTCGAAGTACTCCATCGAGCGCATTCCCACCCGATCACCATCGACGCCGGTGGAGATCACCATCCCGTTGCCGGCGTACATCGCGATGTGGCGGGCTGGATTACCCGACCACCAGAACACATGGGCCCCCACCGGGGGGTTCCGGTCGCCGGGATGGCCCTTACCTGCTGCCTTCGCTCGATACCACTGTCCAATAGCGGTGGACACTCGCGTGCCCCCAGGCGCGGCATAGGCGTCGTCCACGAAGCCCAGGCACCAACCGTCATACGACGAGCCTTTGCCCAGCCAGTTCATGGCCCAGGCGACGGCTTCCGGGCCACTTCGCAGGGTGCCCGTGGTCTGGGTTACTCCTGAGGCCCGGGCCTGCTGAGCGACCAGTCGTTCGTAAAGCTGATTGGCCTCGCGTCGTCGGGCATCGATCTCGGTAACGGCTGCTTGCCGTGCGGCCACCAGTCGGCGAACTTCCTCGGCCGCAGCGGCAGCAGCGTCCCGGGCGGCTTGGGCGGAGCTGGCCGCCGCTTCTGCTGCTGATGCCTGACGAGAAGCCTCGGCCTCGTGCTCGGCCGCCGATTGCTCAAGTTGCTTGAGGACGACCATCTGGCGGCCCAGTTCCTCGCGCGCGGCGGTGGCCTGGTCGAACAAGGTGTCGTTGCCCCGGGAGACCCGTCGTTGAGCCTCCATCCGAAGGCTGAAGTCGGCCGGGTCCGTGGTCTCCAGCAGGAATTCCAAAGAGCTTTGTTCTCCGCCGGACATATATGCCTGGCGGGCCAGGCCCGAGATCTGGCGTACCAATTCGGCGATTCGGGCCTCGACCTTCTTGATTTGCGCCCGCTGCCTGGCCACTTCCTCCCTGGCGGCGGCCAGGGCTGCCCGGGCAGCGGCTTCGGCCTGCTGCGCCGTTTCAACCTCGGCCAGCGCTGCCGAGACCTTCGCCTCGGCCCGGGTGACGGCTGCCTCGGCCGGCCGAATCCGACCCTCTGCCTGTTCGAGGGCCCGATTGGCCTGCTCCGCCGCCTTGGAGGCGGCGGTGAGTTGGGCCTTCGCGTCCCCGATCTGCCGATTGAGAGACGTGGTCGGCGCCGCGGCCGGAGACGCGATGGCGCCCGGGGCCAACGCGACACTGACTGCCATGGCCGGGGCCAGGGCCAGGCTCCACCAGAAGCGTCCCGCTCTTCGTTCCGACCGTGAACAGGACCAATTTGACGGCAGCGGTCGGACCTGATCGAGGTTGGGGTGTCGGCGACTCACGCGGTCAAACTAGCCTCGCTTGCCGCCGATCACGGGTAGGCGCGAGCGTGTGTCACCCAGGCCGAGTTGAGGCCGCGGCGCTGACGACGACGCGATTGCGTCCGGTCGACTTGGCCCGGTACAGGGCATCGTCCGCTTCCCGGAGCACCGCGCGGGGATCGGAGCCGGGATCAGATATCGCAACCCCGACGCTCATGGTGACTCTCAGGGCGGGGTTATCCAGGTTTCGGATCGGTAGCGACACGGCGGCCCGCAGTTGGTCGCCGACGGCCGAGGCGACTGCCGGTTCGGACACATCCCGGAGCAAGATGACGAATTCGTCACCCCCGATCCGGGCGGCGGTGTCCTCCGTCCGGATTCCCGACTGCACGCGGGCTGCGGCCGCCGCCAGTACCTGATCGCCAACCGCATGACCGAACTGGTCGTTGATCGCCTTGAAATTGTCCAGATCGCAGAAGAGCACCGCGTGACCACGGTCATCGCCTTGATCTCCGTCAAAAAGGTGGCTCACGGCTTCGTCGAACCCGTGGCGGTTCGCCAGCCGGGTAAGGGGGTCGTGTCGGGTCTGGAAGTCGAGTTGTTCTCGGCTGGCCCGGTTCTCGGTGACGTCGACAAACTGTTCGACGTAATAGAGCGGCATTCCCGATTCGTCACGCAGAAGGCTGGACGACTGCAATACCCAGGTGGTGCGACCGTCAGCCGTCAGCAGCCG
>JAUYKX010000307.1 GCA_030699055.1 Candidatus Nanopelagicales bacterium | reverse complement strand
TTCCTGCGCTCTTTCCAGGCGTTCCTCCTCGAGGATACGGTTCTCCACCCATTCCAGCGCATCGTCGAGCTCGTTGAAAACCCGCGAATGGCTTTCCGAGCGCATCAGCCCGACCTGGTCGAAATACTGTTCCATGTCCTTGCCGCTGGGCAGGCTACGCGGAAGCTGGCTGAAAATCAGCAACCCATTGCGTTCGGCCAGCGTGCTCTCGATCTGTTCGAGCATGTGCACCGCCGTGAGGTCGACCGTCTGCACGCGCCGCATGTCCAGAATGATGTACTTGTGACTCTTGAGTGCGGGCTCCAGCGCGGTGTAAAGCTGGTCGGTCGTGCCGAAGAACAGGCTGCCTTGCAGCTCGAAGATGGAGGTCTGATCGCCGCGCTTCTCGAGAATCGCCATTTCCTCCTGCAGCCGGACCTGCTTGGAGAAGGTCTGGTTGCCGTAGCTCCGGCGGCGCACAATCGACCCGCCGATCTGTTCGCGGACGAACAGGAGAATCGCCAGGGCAATGCCCACCCCGGAGGCCGCGATCAGGCTGATCGTCTGGGCAACGACGACCACGACCACGATCACCATGAAATCGAGAATGGTCGAGCGCGACTTGAGCAGGTGCAGGCTTGCGCGGTCGAACATGCGCACGCCGATCACGATCAGGATGCCGGCCAGGGCCGCGATCGGCACCCATGCAATCAGCCTGCCAATGACGAGCAACGCGGCCAGTGCGAGCGCACCTTCTATCAGGCCCGAGACACGCGTCTGCCCGCCGCTGGAAATGTTGACCAGCGTCGCGCCCATCTGGCCTGCCCCCTGCACCCCGCCTATGACCGTCGAGGCGAGGTTTCCCAGCCCCTGCCCGATAAGCTCGCGGTTGGAGTCGTGGCGCGAGCGCGTCAGCGCGTCCAGCACAACGCAGGTCTTCAGCGTGTCGATCGAGAGCAGGACCGCGAGCGTCAGCGCAGGCATAATAACTGCGGCAATATCGGCGGGCCTCACGCCGCTGATGCCGTTCCAGCGTGCGACGACCCCGTCGAGAAACCCGGCGTCCGAACCGCCGAACGACCCGACGACGAGCGGATTCCCGCCCAGTTCGAGAAGCGTGCGATCGGCGAGGCCCAGCCCGAAGTAGGCAAGCACCCCGGCCGCCAGGGCAAGGATCGCCGCCGGCACGGCTCGGGTGAACTTGGGTGCGGCGACCATGACGATCACCGTAACCGTGCCCACGATGACGCCCTGCCACTGCCACACGGACGGCGAGCTGAGTGCAGCCCAGAACGCGATGCCCTTGGGCGCGCCGAGAAACTTCGGGATCTGGCTGACGATAATGATCAGGCCGACGCCGCTCAGGTAGCCGCTGACCACCGGGTAGGGCATGTACTTGATGAGGCGACCGAGACCAACCGCGCCGAAGCCCAGCTGGAGCGCGCCGCACATGAGGCCGATGAGCGTGAGCAGCACCAGTGAGGAATCCGGCGCAACGCCCTTCTGCGTCAGGTTGATCGCCACCGCAGCCAGCACCGCTGCCGCGGGTGCACACGGCGCGGAGATCAGCCGGTTGGTTCCGCCGAACGCGGGCGCAACCAGACCGACCGCGAGGGTGCCGAGTATCCCCGCCAATGCGCCCTGGGCGACAAAATTGCCCCCGAGCGGAGAGAAGATCGTGACACCGAAAGCGATAGCCGACGGCAACGCGACCAGCATTGCCGCCAAGCCGCCCCAGAACTCACCGGCCAGGTTGTCGATCTTCGGAATCGTCGGAACGGCCACGGTGAAGAGAATTGTAGCCCTTCCGCGCGAAAGGGTGCGCGAGGGAACACTGGCGCAAGCGGCGCGGCCGCCGCAGCACTCATCTCGCACAATCTGCCGCTCGCGCCGCGATGCAGCCTGCTTTTGTACTAGACTGCGACTTCAGCGACCGGAATGGTCGATCGCGGACCGTTTTCCCCGTCTGCATGAACATGCCCGAAGGCATGGGGACACTATGAAAATTCTCGTGGTAGACGACCATCCGCTGATACGGGAGGCGCTGAAGCAGGTTCTGTCCACGCTGGATACCGACATCCAGGTGCTCGAAGCGCAGTGCGCAAAGGAGGGATTCGTTGTTTCTGAGGCACACCCGGACCTGCACCTGATTCTTCTGGACCTGGGTCTGCCCGGGGAAGACGGAATGGAAGCGCTGCCGCTGTTCCGGGAGCGCGCTCCCCAGGTGCCGGTGGTGGTGTTCTCCGCCAGCGATCATCCAGACGTCGTCAAGCGCGCGATCGACGCGGGCGCCATGGGCTTCATCCCAAAGACCTCATCCAACGCCCTTCTGGTCAACGCGTTGCGCTTCGTGCTCGCGGGCGGTGTCTACCTGCCGCTCGAAGTTCTGCGTCAGCCGTCTTCCGAGTCCGGTGGGTTTGCCGGGTCAGCGCCGGGCGGGTCGTCCGGCTTGCGCGACCTGGGCCTTACGCATCGCCAGGCCCAGGTGCTCGCGCTGCTTGTGCAGGGCAAGTCGAACAAGCTGATTTGCCGCGAACTCAATCTGGCCGAGGGGACGGTCAAGGTCCACGTCGCGGCCGTCCTCAAAACGCTGGGGGTGGCAAACCGCACCCAGGCGGTGCTGGCCGTGAGCAGGCTCGGCACCAAGCTGCCTCAGCTCGCCTGGACGACCCGGTCCGGGAGCTAGGCGAACCCGCGTTCAGTCTCTGGCGAGGCGAGATGCACATGGAGCGGCGAGGCAAGATACGCCTTGAGCGACAGGATCTGGCGATGCGGATACGCCGAGAGCAGCTCACGCTGCTTTACCGGCAGCTTCCGACATCGATTACCGGGACATTGATCGGCACCTTCGTATTGGTGGTGGCGATCTGGCCTCCGGCCTCGGGCAATGTATTGTTTGCGTGGCTCGCGATCGTACTTGCAAACCAGGTGCGCAGAGGGCTTCTGTATCGGCGCTTCGACCGCGAAGGCATCCAGGACCACACGATTGATAGATGGGAGTTGTACTGGGTTTTGGGATCCGGTTTTTCCGGCCTTCTTTGGGGTGTCACGCCGTTCCTGTTCCTGTCCACGGCCGACCCGGGCGAGCAACTCGTTCTAACGGTGCTGGTTTTTGGCGTTGCGACCGGCGCGATCCCGTTCATTTCAACGCACATGCCGACTTCCTACGCATTCACAATACCAGCACTGTTGCCGTTCGTGGTGCACAACGCCTTCCTGAATTCGAAACACTCCTATCTGCTCATGGTT
>JAUYKX010000305.1 GCA_030699055.1 Candidatus Nanopelagicales bacterium | reverse complement strand
GGGCGGCACCGGGGCAGGACTACCACCTGCTACCACGAAAAGGAACGGTGTTAGGCAGGTTGGGAGCGCTTCTTCAGGCGGACAGTGATTGCTCGAATATGGTTCGCGCGAGTTGTGAAACTGTCGTTCCTTCGCGTGCTGCCCGTTCCTCGGCCAACTTCTTGATTTCCGGGGTGATGCGGAAGGAAATATGTGGGGATTTCTTGCTGCGCCCGGTCAGGGACGGACGGCCCGCCGTGCGGACTTCAGCTATGACTTCCTCCACGATCTCGTCGGCGCGCGCTTCGGTGACGCGTGTCCCGTCCGCTTCGTAGACTTCATGCTCGTCAAGATCGACGTATTCTCCGGTCCGGTATTTAGCCATCGTCGTTTCCTTTCTCGCGTAGTGCGTATGGCATCACATGGATCACAGTGATTTGATGTGGCTCGAATATGGCGATTACTTCCAGCAGTCGGCCACGGGTATCGCGATCAAGCCAGTAGTGGCGGTCGCGGGTTTCGTAGACCGGCGGGTAGGTGTTCATCACGTAGATCGCGTGGACCCGTCCGATCCTGTGCCTGCGGGTTGACTTGCGGAAGTTCACGGGCCGCTGGTCCATGGGCCTATTGTGGCACACATTATCCTTGTGGTGTCGATGCCCCGCGTTCAATGTGCGAGGCCATTAGCTCACGCAAGTCATCGACCGTGACGCCGACGAGGGACCGAACCACCAATCGACCCGGGGCGGGGGCCAGCTTGTCGGCGATCTCGGGCACGGCGACCAGAGCCGAACCCGCAGCAGTCCCGGACCGCACACCCATCTCCGAGTCCTCGATGACCACACTTCTGAGCGGGCTGACACCCAGAAGTCGACACCAATGCAAGTAAGGTTCCGGGCTCGGCTTGTTCGCCGAGTTTTCGTCCCCCGCGACGCTGGCGTCGAACGTCATCCCGCACTTGCGCAGGACAACATCCATCAATGACCGCCAGGAGTTCGAGGCCAAACCAACGGGCAGCCCGGCATCGCGAACTGCCCCGTGGAGCTGCCTCACCCCCGGTTGAACCAGGATCGGTCTTTCAGCGACCAGCTGTTCAATCTCCGCGACCAACACGGCCCGGATCTCGTCAGCGGGGGCCTGGGCCAACGGCTCCATGTAGGCGAGAACTCGACCAATCGGACCGCCCACTGTTGCCTGCCGGTCGCTTTCGGTCCACGGATACCCGAACTTGGCCATGGTGCGAGTCTCCGACTCACACCACAGGGGTTCGGTGTCGACCAGGGTCCCATCCATGTCGAACAGCACGGCTTCGAGTTGAGTCACCTGGTCATCCTGCCGGCACCCGCTGGCAGCCCCCGGATTACCGGTAACTCAGGTGGCCCTGAAGTAGATCGCCTCCGGATGGTGAAAGATCAAAGCGGATGTCGACTGCTCGGGGTGAAGCTGGTGAGACTCGGACAACGAGACGCCGATCCGCTCGGGTTTGAGCAGGTCGACGAGCATCACCTGTTGTCCGAGGTCAGGACACGCGGGATAGCCGAATGAGTAACGCTCCCCTTGGTAGCCCTGTTTGAGAATCCCCTCGATGTTCGGGGCGTCGGTCTGGCCGATGCCCAGTTCGGTCCGAACGCGGGTATGCCAGTACTCGGCAAGGGCTTCGGCCAGTTGAACGGACAGACCGTGAAGTTCCACGTAATCGCGGTAGCTGTTGGCCGCGAACAACTCGGCGGTCACCTCCGATACGCGTGACCCCATGGTCACGACCTGGAGGGCCAGCACATCAGCCTGACCCGGCTCCAGATCGTCGATCGAGCGCACGAAATCGGCCAAACACAGGTGCCGACCACGAGTCTGTCGTGGAAAGGAGAACTCGGCGACCGGGTGCAACTCCCCTTTGGCCGCGAAGAGCTCCGGATCTGCCACGATCAGCCGGTCATCCTCGGACCAGGCCGGGAAAAATCCGTAAACCACCGCCGGGTTCATGATCGATTCAGTCCGAAGCCGGTCCAACCAGTACCTGAGTCGGGCTCGACCCTCCGTCTCGATCAAATCCTCGTAAGACGTCTCCGGATCGCGAGAAGGCTTCAAACCCCATTGCCCGCGAAACAGGGCGCGCTCGTCCAGAAATGACGCGTAGTCGGCCAGGGAAATGCCCTTGACGACCCGGGTTCCCCAGAACGGCGGAACCGGGATGCTGGCGGCCGGGGCCACGCTCGATCGCACATCCGCTAAGCCGCCGCCCGACTCACCCGCGACTCCGGCGGCACCGCCAACACCTCCGCTCACATCGCCGCTAGCAGACCTTCGCCGCACCCTGCGGGACCGCGCGGCGGGAAGTTCCGCCCCCGGTTCACCCCGCTTGATCGCCATGATCTTGTCCATCAAATGAAGTCCGTCAAAGGCGTCACGGGCATAGCGAACCTGGCCGTCGAACACCTCCGCCAGATCGTGCTCAACGAAGGGCCGGGTTAGCGCTGCTCCCCCGAGCAGAACCGGCCATTGCTCGGCCACCCCGCGGCGGTTCATCTCCAGCAGGTTGTCCTTCATGATCACGGTCGACTTGACCAACAGCCCGGACATTCCGATCGCATCCGCTCGCGCTTCTTCCGCCGCCGCCAGAATGGCGTTGATGCCCTGTTTGATGCCCAGATTCACCACTTCGTAGCCGTTGTTGGTCAAGATGATGTCGACCAGGTTCTTGCCGATGTCATGAACGTCGCCTTTGACCGTGGCCAGCACCATCCGACCCCTGCCGCCCACATCAGCGCGTTCCATGTGCGGTTCCAGATGCGCGACCGCAACCTTCATCACTTCCGCGCTCTGCAGCACAAATGGAAGCTGCATCTGACCCGAACCGAAACGCTCTCCCACGGTGCGCATCGCATTTAGCAACACCTCATTGACGATCTCCAAGGCACTGCGTTCCGCCAAAGCCTCGTCCAGATCCGCTTCCAAGCCGTTGCGTTCACCGTCGATCACCCGCTGACCCAGACGCTCGAACAACGGCAGATCGGCCAGGCTGGCGGAATCGGACCCGAGATGCACCGCTTCGGCATCGGCGAACAGGTCCAGAAACACGCGCAACGGATCGTGATCGACACTGCCGTCCGGCCGGAATGTGCGCCGATCGTAAATGAGATCCAGCGCCGCCTGCTGTTGCTCGGCCGAAATGCGGGACGTCGGAAGGATCTTCGACGCATGAACAATGGCCGAGTCCAAGCCAGCCTGCCGACACTCGGTGAGGAACACGGAATTGAGCACCTGCCGGGCAGCCGGGTTCAGTCCGAAGGACACGTTCGAGATGCCGAGAGTCGTGTTCACCTCGGGGTACTCGGCTTTGATCCGCTTGATCGCCTCGATGGTCTCGATCCCGTCGCGGCGGGTCTCGTCCTGGCCCGTGGCGATGGGGAACGTCAGCGTGTCAACCAGGATGTCTCCCAGTCGCAATCCCCATCGGCCAGTCAGTTCCCCGATCAGGCGCGAGGCGACGCGGACTTTCCAATCGGCATCGCGAGCCTGACCCTCCTCATCGATGGTCAGGGCGACTACCGCCGCCCCGTGCTCCTTCACCAACGGCATGATTCGGTTGATTCGGGACTCCGGGCCGTCGCCATCCTCGTAGTTGACCGAATTGACTATGCACCGGCCACCCAGGGCTTCCAGGCCGGCCTCGATGACCGCGGGTTCGGTGGAGTCCAACACGATTGGCAGCGCCGTGGCGGTGGCCAGACGGGAAGCCACGGCGGTCATGTCGGCCACTCCGTCCCGACCGACATAGTCGATGCACAGATCCAGTACGTGGGCACCGTCACGTTGTTGCCCGCGAGCGATGTCGACACAGCGGTCCAAATCGTCGGCAACCAGCGCCTGCCGGAACGCCAACGATCCGTTGGCGTTCGTGCGTTCTCCGATCGACAGGAACGAAGCGTCCTGGCGCAAGGTCACCGCTTGGTAGACGGACGAAACGGACGGCTCCGGATGCGCGTTCCGCTGCGGGACGGTTGTGCCCTGGACCGCCGCCACGACGGCCGCCAGGTGCTCGGGGGTGGTTCCGCAGCAACCACCCACCAGAGCTACGCCGAAGTCGCTCACGAAGCCGCTGAGTGACCGGGCGAGTTCCTCGGGACCTAGCGGGTATCTAGCACCATCGGCGGTCAGTTCCGGCAGCCCGGCGTTGGGCATGACCGAAAGCTGAATCCGAGCGTTGTCAGCCAGCACCCGCAGGTGTTCACTCATCTCCGCAGGTCCGGTGGCGCAGTTGAGCCCGATGGCGGCGATGCCCAGGTCCTCCAGTGCGGTCAAAGCGGCCAGAGTCTCGGTACCGACCAGCATCGTGCCCGTTGTTTCGACGGTCACGCTGATCATCAGGGGTACGTCGCGACCAAGCGCGTTCATCGCCCGGCGAGCGCCGATCAGCGCCGCCTTGCCCTGCAAGATGTCCTGAACGGTCTCAACGAGGATGGCGTCCGCGCCCCCTTCGATCAACCCCTCGGCTTGTCTCTGATAGGTCTCACGCAGGGTGGAGAACGGGACGTGACCCAGCGTTGGCAGCTTGGTTCCCGGGCCGACCGATCCGAGCACGAATCGCGGCTTGTCCGGCTTCGACCAGGCGTCGGCGGCCTCACGCGCAACCCGGGCGCCAGCTTCGGCCAGTTCAGTTACCCGATCGGCGATGCCGTATTCGCCAAGATTCGACCAGTTGGCACCAAACGTATTCGTTTCGATGCAGTCGACGCCGACGGCCAGATACGCCTCATGGACCGCTCGCACGACGTCGGGTCGGGTGACGTTCAGGATCTCGTTGCAGCCTTCGTGACCGTCGAAATCGGCAATCGCAAGATCGTGATCCTGCAGCATCGTTCCCATTGCCCCGTCGGCGACCAGAACGCGTTTACCCAACTGCTCGCTGAAATCGACCCGCCCGACTGGCCGGGATGCCTCTGTTTCCGGGCGTGAATCACCCGCGTGAAAATCGTTCATGATGCGCTAACCCTACGGTGAAGCACACGATCGCCTACGCTGCAACGTGCGGCAAAGGCCCGGGCATCGCTCCCGGAACCCGGTTCGGGCTAACAGTGACGCGGAGGAGATCGGAGCATTTCGTGATCGGAGATGTGCCATGGCCGTCCCTGCGCGAACCAGTGATGATCACTGCGTTTGAAGGATGGAACGATGCCGGCGAGGCGGCAACAGACGCCATCGACCATCTTCGAGAAGTGTTCGACGCGGAGCTGCTGGCTGAGTTGGATCCGGATGACTACTACGACTTTCAGGTCAATCGGCCGCACGTTCACCTCGCCGACAGCGAGCGTCGGATTTCGTGGCCGACGACAAAACTGTTTGTCTCTCGGGCGGGGGATCGGGATGTAGTTCTGATTCACGGCATTGAGCCCAACATCCGTTGGCGAGCTTTCTGCCAGGAACTGCTCGGCGCCGCTCAGCGACTGAACGTCGGACTGATCGTCAATGTCGGGTCGTTGTTGGCCGACGTTCCCCACACTCGACCCGTGCCCACGTCGGCGTTCGCCACCGAACCGCGCATGCTGGAGACCTTCGATGTGGAACCGGCGATGTATGAGGGGCCAACCGGCATCGTCGGGGTGCTGCAGCATACGTGCGATCTAGCCGGCTTTTCCGCGATCTCCCTTTGGGCGGCAGTGCCCCACTATGTGGCGAACAACCCCTGCCCCAAGGCGACCCTGGCGCTTCTGCAACGGCTTGACGATGTGTTGGATCTTGAGATCCCGGTGGGTGATTTACCGGAGCAGGCGGAGATCTGGCAACGCGGGGTGGATCAGATGGCGGCACAGGATTCTGACGTAGCCGAATACGTATCCCGCTTGGAGAATGCCCGAGACTCTGAGCTGTTAAAAGAAGGCAGTGGCGACGTCATCGCGGCTGAGTTCGAGCGCTACCTGCGTCGTCAGGGTCGAGGAGAATAGGCCCGCTTGAACCAACTTGCGATCCGTGAGCTACCCGTCAGACCAATTCGAGTCGCCTTGTAGCACCGATTGGGGCGACTATTGAGCCATGGGTGATTCGGTGAAAGCAGAACACAAGCACAAGGGTGATCATCGGTCGGAGTTGACTCGGAAGGAGTGCTTCGAACTGCTTGAAAGCGTCGAGGTGGGTCGGATCGGCGGAATAGTGTCGTTCCGGCCTTTCATCTTCCCGGTCAATTTCCGCGTTTACGATCAGAAGATCGTCATCAGGACCGTGCCTGGCACGAAGCTCGACGCCGCGCTCTCCGGTCAGGTCATCGCTTTCGAAGCGGACCATTTTGCTTCCGACGGGGCTTACTGGTGGAGCGTGCTGATTCGCGGCACCGCTACGGAGGTCACTGACCAGGCCAAACGCGATGAGATTGATGCGCTACCGCTGCATAACTTCGCCTTCGGTCACAGGCCTCACCGGATACTGCTGATCTCGACCGTAGGGATGACTGGTCGGCGCTATGAGAAGCCGAAAAACGAATAGTCCTGAACCACCTCAGTCCTGACAAACCAAACCTCGGGCCCGGCAATCAGATGCGACTGCCGGACCTCGTGTTTGTCGTGTCAGCCTTCCCGGTAGCGCCGGGCGAGTTCCAGGGTTGACGAATCCAAACCCGGGTCATCCTTGCCCTCGACCAATACCGGGGTGATTCGTCTGGCCATCACTTTGCCCAGTTCAACGCCCCACTGATCGAATGAGTCGATCCCCCACACGACCCCAGCCGTGAACACGGCATGCTCGTACAGGGCGACGAGCCGACCCAGGGTCCGGGGATCGAGCACCTCAGCCATGATTGTCGATGTCGGTCGGTTTCCCTCCATCACCTTGTGCGGAACGACCTTGGCGGGCACGCCTTCGGCCGCGACTTCCTCCGCGGTACGGCCAAAGGCCAGTGCAGAGGTTTGGGCCAGAACATTCGAGATCAATAAATCATGATGGTCGGGCGCGTCCGTAGCCGGCACCCGGTTCAGTGGTTGACGGAAGAAGATGAAGTCCGCCGGGATGATCGAAGTACCCTGATGAATCAGCTGGTAGAAGCTGTGCTGACCGTTGGTTCCCGGCTCCCCCCAGTAGATGGGCCCGGTTTCGCAAGTCACATGCGCCCCGCTCAGGGTGACGTGTTTGCCGTTGGATTCCATCGTCAGCTGTTGCAGATAGGCGGGAAAGCGCTTCAGGTACTGCTCGTACGGAAGCACGGCCACAGTAGGGCAACCAAGGAAGTTGCGGTTCCAGACGCCTAGCAACCCCATCAGCGCCGGCAGGTTCTCCCGAAGCGGCGTCGTGCGGAAGTGCTGGTCCATCTCGTGGAATCCGGCGAGCATGTCGGCAAATCGATCCGGTCCGATCGCAATCATCGTGGACAGGCCGATGGCGGAGTCCATCGAGTACCTCCCCCCGACCCAGTCCCAGAATCCGAACATGTTGTCTGTGTCTATCCCGAACTGTTCAACCAGTTCGGCGTTGGTTGATACAGCAACGAAATGCCGGGCGGTCGCCTTGTCATCCTTGAGACTCTCCAGCAGCCAACGGCGGGCCGAATGCGCGTTGGTCATGGTTTCCTGGGTGACGAAGGTCTTCGATGAGACGATGAACAAGGTCTCCGCTGGATCCAGGTCTGCCGTCGCCTCGTAGAAATCGGTACCGTCGACATTCGAGATGAACCGCACATCCAACTCCGGCGGCGTGTAGTGCCGGAGCGCTTCGCGGGCCATGACCGGTCCGAGGTCCGAACCCCCGATGCCGATGTTGATCACATTGCGGATTCGTTTGCCGGTGAATCCCCGCCACTCGCCGCTGCGCACCTTGTCGGCGAAAGTTCCCATCCGATCGAGCACGCCGTGAACCTCGGCCACCACATCAACGCCGTCGACCACCAAGTCGGCGTCTCGGGGTAAACGCAGGGCGATGTGAAGTACCGACCGGTCCTCGGTGCTGTTGATGTGCATGCCCGTGAACATGGCTTCGGTGCGTTCACGAAGGCCGCGTTGCTCGGCCAGCCGGATGAGTGTGTCGACCACCTGGTCGGTCACCCGTTGTTTCGAGTAGTCGAGATATAGGCCGGCACCCTCGGCATTCATCCGGGTTCCCCGGGCCGGGTCGTCCGCGAACAGATCCCGTAGATGCCGACGACCTACCGAGTCGGCGGCTTCCTGCAACTCAGCCCAGGCTGGCGTGTTCTGCAAACCGTCCGGATCGTAGTGACCTGCGCTCACTGCGGTTCTCCTTCGCTGTTGTCTCGGATTCGACGTCGGCCGGAATCGACGCCGTTACGCCGTTTCAATTCAATGGCTGTTCAATGGGCAAGGGATCAGTCCGTCGGTTCCCGCCAGCCGCCGTAGGCATTGGCCATGTCGATCGCGGTTTGCGGACCCCAAGTGCCCGGTTCATACATCAGTGGCACCTCGGTGCGCGCCAGCAGCGGATCCATGATGCGCCACGTCTCCTCGACACTGCGCTCATCGGGGAACAAGGTGTTGTCTCCCTTCAGCGCGCTCAGCAGCAACACCTCGTAGGGCGAAGGCGCCTCCCCCAAAGCCGTCTTGAAGTCGACTCGCAAATTCACCGGTTCGACGGCGTCGGCCCCTGGCGACTTGACGTGAACCGCCAGGTTGACGCCAGGATCGTCGCCCAACCGCAAGACGATGTCGTCATGCCACTTCAAACGCCGCACCTTGCCTCCGACGAATACGGGCGGCACCTTGCTCAAGCGCAGGACCACCTCAGTCGCCTTGACGGGCAACTTCTTGCCTGCCCTGATGAAGACCGGGATACCTCCCCAGCGCCAACTTTCGATGTTCAATTCCAGAGCGACGAACGTCTCAGTGATCGAATTTGGCTTGACTCCCTTGACGTCCAGGTAGCCGTCGTACTGGCCGAAAACTGCCTTGCGCAACGACGCCTGAGGAATACAACGAAAGAGGTCCGCACGCTGATCGGACAGATCCTGCACCGGAATCTCCATGCTGACCATGGCCAGTACTTGCATCAGGTGGTTTTGCACCACGTCACGCACCGTGCCCACCGAGTCGTAGAACGAACCGCGATCATCGACTCCGAAGTCCTCGGCCATCGTCACCATGATGGCCAGAGCATGGTTGTGGTTCCAGACGGGTTCGAACAGCGTATTCGAGAACCGCAGGTAGAGCAGATCCATCACCGGATCCTTGCCCAGGTAATGGTCGATGCGGAAAATCTGCTCTTCCCTCAGCAACGTATGAAGCTTGGCGTTGAGGGCGACCGCAGTCTCCAGGCTCGTGCCGAACGGCTTTTCGAAGACGATCCGGCCGTCGCCCTCAGTCAGACCAACCGCCACCAGGTTCTCGGCCACGGTGACGAACAGTGACGGCGGGATCTCCAGGTAGAAGGTGGGGCTCTTCGAACCTCCGCACGCGGACGCAACCTCGCTGTACAACGCGGGGTCGGAAAAATCCCCGTGAACGTAGTTGAACCTGGCCGCCAGCCGATCGAAGACTTCGGAGTCGAAGTGTTCGACGTGCTCGGAGATCACCTGCCGGGCGAAGTCGACGAACTGACTGCGGGTCATGTCGTCGAAAGCGACCCCCAGCACTGGCACTTTCAGCAGTCCCCGTCGTTCGAGTCGAAACAACGACGGCAGGGTCATCTTGTGCGCAAGATCTCCCGTGATGCCGAAAATTACCAACCGGTCGGATGCTTCCAGGGGCATCAGCGACATCCTCTCCTCTAGGGTCGCGACGGACACTACCGACGAATCAGCCCGCGAGTCATCTCGCGGCGGATCAGATGGAGGATTGATTGATGGCAACGGACAAGCCCATGCAGCTGGGAATGGTCGGACTGGGGCGGATGGGGGCCAACCTGGTCCGCCGGATCATGCGGGACGGGCATCAGGCAGTGGTGTATGACACCAATCCCGAGGCTGTCGCGGCGCTGGCCGCGGAAGGCGCCGTCGGCGCGTCCTCGCTGGCCGACTTGGCCGCCAAACTCGACGCACCCCGAGCCGTCTGGGTGATGGTTCCCGCTGGTGCGATCACAGACGCCGTGATCGGACAGGTGGCCGATGTGCTCTCACCGGGAGACACGATCATTGACGGAGGCAACTCCTACTACCGCGACGACATTCGGCACGCGGGCGAGCTGCGCGAGAAGGAACTGCACTTCGTCGACTGCGGCACTTCCGGCGGCGTTTGGGGTCTCGAGCGCGGCTACTGCCTGATGATCGGCGGCGAGGACGGCATCGTTGAACGGCTCGGCCCGATCTGGTCGTCAATTGCCCCCGGGGTGGATTCGGCGGAACGCACGCCCGGGCGGTCCGGTGCGGTCGCCCCGGAGGAACAGGGGTGGCTCCACTGCGGACCGAACGGCGCCGGTCACTTCGTGAAGATGGTTCACAACGGCATCGAGTACGCGATCATGGGTTCCTACGCCGAGGGCCTCAACGTGCTGCACAGTGCGAATGCGGGCAACGTCAAGAGGGACCAGGACGCCGAAACCGCACCCCTGGAACACCCCGAGTTCTACCAATACGACCTCGACCTGGTGAAAGTCACCGAGGTGTGGCGTCGCGGCTCGGTGATCGGGTCCTGGTTGCTGGACCTGACGGCGCAGGCAATGCTGGCCTCTCCCAAGCTTGAGGAATTCAGCGGTCGCGTTTCCGACTCCGGCGAAGGCCGCTGGACCAGCATCGCCGCGATCGAGGAAGGTGTTCCTGCACCATTGCTCACGGCTGCCCTGTACTCCCGTTTCGCCTCCCGCGGCGCCGACCTCTTTGCTGACAAAATTCAATCGGCTCAGCGCAAGGAGTTCGGCG
>JAUYKX010000300.1 GCA_030699055.1 Candidatus Nanopelagicales bacterium | reverse complement strand
CGATCGTGTGGATCGGCATCCTGGTGAGTGTCTTCCAACAGTTCGTCGGGATCAACGCCGTCATCTACTACTCCAACTTGATCTATCAAGCGATCGGTTTCAGCGAGTCGGATGCTTTTCTGACATCGATGATCACAACTGCAGTGAACCTCACCTTCACGATCGTCGCCATTTTGTTGATCGACCGGGTCGGCCGCAAGCCACTTCTGCTCGTTGGATCGACCGGCATGGCGATCTGCCTGGCCACAATTGCCGTGGTTTTCGGAAGCGCTCCGAAATGCACCCGGCAGTTAGTGGGACAGATGGTCGGCGGATGCAAGGTGCCGGCCGACATCGGACAACCGGACATCGGCAGCACTCAGGCTGTGATTGCGGTCATCGCCCTGAACCTGTTCATCGCCTTCTTCGCGTCAACCTGGGGTCCAATCGCCTGGGTTCTGATCTCCGAAATGTTTCCGAACAGCATCCGAGCTGCCGCCCTGGCCGTGGCCGCGATGGCCCAGTGGATCGGCAACTTCGTGGTGTCGGCGACCTTCCCCGGCCTGGCCCACATCTCCATCTCGCTCGCTTACGGCCTGTTCACTCTCTTCGCTCTCCTGTCCATCTGGTTTGTCGCCAAGAAGGTCAAAGAAACCAAGGGCGTGCAACTGGAGCAGATGGGTCAGCTCGAGGCTGAGGAGTTGTCGACCGCGAAGTGACCGGCGCCAATTCGCCACGGGGGTGCTTGATGTGCGACGATAGCCGGGTGATCCCGAACGCGCTGATGCTGGTGACTCGTCGCCACGTCGATCTGGCGCGCGTCGCAAGCGCCATCTGTTGATCGACCGCAGCCCTACTCCCCGTCTTTCGTCGGGTCGGTGAAGCGCGGTCTTGTCCCCGGCGACGTGGGCTCTGACGTGATCATCTTCCGGCATTCACCCGCAGGAGACTCAAATCATGGACACCGCCACGACCGCATCTGCGGCACCTGACTCGCGGACCGATGCTCATCGTCTGGCTGACGAGGGCGCCCGGTTCGTCGCCGTCGCCGACTCTGGGGCGCTCGGCAAGTTGGATGTTTCAAGAGCCGTGCTCGGATGGGCCAGGGAGGCCCTGGGGCCTGAGCTGGTGGCCTTGTCGAGCATGGCTGACGAAGCCATGGTGCATCTGGCAGGCCAGGTGATCCCGGGCATCGACGTCGCATTCCTCGACACGGGTCGCCACTTTGCCGAAACCCTGCAGATCCGCGACACGATGGCGGCCCGACTCGAAATCAACCTGATCAACGTGGAACCGATTGTCAGCGTGGCCGAGCAGGACGCCCGATTCGGCCCGGAGCTGCACCTGACGAACCCTGATCAGTGCTGCAAACTGCGCAAACTAGAACCGCTCAACCGCATCCTGGGCCGGTACCGAGGCTGGGTCACCGGTGTACGGCGAGTTGACGCACCCACCCGAGCCGGTACCGAGTTGGTCGAGTACGACGCCCGGCGCGACATGCTGAAGATCAACCCTCTGGTGTTCTGGGATGACGATGATCTAGCCAATTACGTGGAAGAATTCTCCGTGCCTCAGCACCCGCTGAGGGCATTGGGCTACCCGTCGATCGGCTGCGAGCCGTGCACGCGGGCGCCCGCGCCCGGCGAAGACCCCCGGTCAGGACGCTGGGCCGGCACGGGTAAGACAGAATGCGGACTGCATATCTGAGTTCGGTTGGCTTCGGTCCGAGTTCGAATGGAAACCACAGGTGATCTCTTGAGCCAGGCACGCAGAACACTGACGTACCTCGACGAGTTGGAGAGCGAGGCCGTACACGTTTTCCGGGAAGTCGTGGGCGAGTTCGACCGTCCGGTGCTGCTCTTCAGCGGGGGCAAGGACTCGGTGGTGATGCTTCACCTGGCTGTGAAGGCGTTCGCTCCGTCCCCGGTCCCCTTCCCCGTGTTACACATCGACACCGGCCACAACTTCGAGGAAGTCATCGAATACCGGGACCGTACAGTCGAGCGCCTCGGCGTAAGACTCGTCGTCGCGCGAGTTCAGGAATGGATCGATTCGGGCCGACTGCGCGAGCGCGCCGACCAGACCCGCAACCCGCTCCAGACGATTCCACTACTGGAAACGATCACGGCGGGAAAATTCGATGCGGTCTTCGGCGGCGGTCGACGGGACGAGGAGAAGGCCCGGGCGAAAGAGCGGGTCTTCAGTCTTCGCGACGAGTTCGGCCAATGGGATCCCCGCCGCCAGCGGCCCGAACTGTGGGATCTGTACAACGGTCGACATCGGCCCGGCGAACACGTCCGGGTGTTCCCGCTGTCCAACTGGACCGAGTTGGATGTCTGGCGCTACATCGCCCGGGAGCGGATCGATTTGCCGTCGCTGTACTTCGCCCATGAGCGCGAGGTGTTTCAGCGAGACGGAATGTGGCTGGCTCCGGGCGACTGGGGCGGCCCCCGATCGGGCGAAACGGTCATCAGGAAGACGGTTCGATATCGCACGGTCGGCGATATGTCGTGTACGGGTGCCGTCGAGTCCGGTGCAGGCGACGTGGCGACGGTGATCGTCGAGGTCGCGGCGAGCAGACTCACCGAACGTGGTGCCACCAGGGCCGACGACCGCATGTCCGAGGCCGCTATGGAAGACCGGAAGCGCGAGGGTTACTTCTGACATGTACACGACTCACGAACTCCTGCGTTTCGCGACTGCCGGGTCGGTCGATGACGGCAAGTCCACCCTGGTCGGGCGACTGCTGCACGACACGAAGTCGGTTCTGGCCGACCAGCTCGATGCCGTCGAACGGGTCAGCCGCGACCGTGGTTTCGAGGGAGCGGACCTCGCCCTACTGACGGATGGGCTGCGGGCCGAGCGGGAACAGGGAATCACCATCGACGTGGCTTATCGATACTTCTCGACCGCCACTCGTTCGTTCATCCTGGCCGACACACCGGGCCACGTTCAGTACACCCGCAACATGGTCACCGGTGCCTCCACCGCCGAGGCGGCATTGATCCTCGTCGACGTTCGGCATGGTGTGGTCGAGCAGACCCGTCGCCATGCCGCGGTCGCCGCCCTGCTCGGAGTGCGTCACGTAGCGCTCGCCGTGAACAAGATGGATCTGATCGACTTCGTGGAAGGCCCCTACCTCGCTGCCCTGGCCGACTTCGGTGACGTGGCAACAGCACTCGGAATCACCGAGTTCACGCCCATTCCCGACTCAGCTCTGCGCGGCGACAATGTCGTGGACCGTTCCGACCGGACGCCCTGGTACGACGGTCCAACCATGTTGGAGTACTTGGAGCGCGTACCCGTCGGGGTTAACCCGGCAAGCCTGCCGTTCCGAATGCCCGTGCAGTACGTCAACCGCCCGCGAACGCCTTCGCATCCGGATTTCCGGGGCTACTCGGGCCGGATCGCCTCCGGGGTCGTCAGGGTTGGTGACCCGGTGGTGGTCGGGCCGTCGGGAATCCAAACTGAGGTGACCGGACTGGAAGTGCTTGGCGTGCCGGTCATCGAGGCCTTCGCTCCGCAATCCATCACAGTGATCCTGCGCGACGAGCTCGACATCAACCGAGGCGAGGTGATCGCCGCCGTCGACGAACCCCCGTCGGTCGTCCGGGATCTGCTCGGGACGATCTGCGTCGTCGATGATCGACCGGTCAACACCGGTGACCGGGTTCTACTGCGAACCGGAACCGCCACAGTGCCGGCCATCGTTCGCGGCATTCGCGATCGCTTGGACTTGACCACGCTGGCGCGCGCACAGGCTGAGGACAGCCTGTGCCTGAACGAGTTGGGAACCATCGAGTTGCGGCTGGCTCAGCCAGTTGCCGTGGACCCCTACAGCCGCCTGCGCAACAGCGGGTCGTTCATCCTGATCGAACCACAGGACGGGTCCACGCTTGCCGGCGGAATGATCGAGGTGTGAGCGACCGTCACCCGCTCCTGGTCGACCTCGGCGGCCGACGGGTCGTGGTCATCGGTGGCGGCCCGACCGCCACCCGCAAGGTCGAATCCCTGCTGCCCGGTGGGCCGGCGATCGAAGTCGTCGCTCCCGAACTGTCGGAACGGCTGACTGAACTCGAACAGACCGGGCGCATCGTGGTTCACCATCGGCGGTGGGTTCAGTCGGACCTCGACAAGGCTTGGCTCGTGGTGGCCGCAACCGGAAATCAGGACTCTGACGGGCAGGTGGCCGGGGCCTGTGAGCGACGGCAAGTTTGGTGCGTGTGTACCAGTGCGGCCCGACTGGGCACGGCGGCTCTTCCGGCGACCGCCGCAGGCGAGAACGGAATCCGGATCGCCGCCAGTGGGGGCGGGAATCCGCAGTTGGCGAAAGAGATCGTCAACTCCGCCGAACTACTGCTTCGACTGTCAGCACTTCCCCTGCGTCGGGATGAAATGACCCGGGCTCGGTCGACAGACCGACCATCAGGGCGGGCGATCCTGGTGGGAGCCGGCCCCGGTGACCCTGAGTTGATCACTCTTCGTGGGCTTCGGGCGCTGGCGGAAGCCGAGGTCCTGATCGTCGATCGACTGGCGCCGCGCGCCCTTTGGGAGGCCGCTTCGCCTTCGGTGGAGATCATTCACGTCGGCAAGACCGCCGGAACCCACCCTGTTCCCCAGGACCAGATCAACGAACTCATCGTGGAACGCTCACTGGCCGGCAACACGGTCGTGCGGCTGAAGGGTGGGGACCCATTCATGATGGGTCGCGGCGCCGAGGAGGCCCTGGCCTGCGTGACGGCAGGCGTCCCGGTCGAAGTCGGCCCCGGCGTCACCAGCGCACTCGCCGTACCCGCCGCCTCGGGAATCCCAGTAACCTGCCGGGGCGTGGCCTCCAGCTTCCTGGTGGCCGCCGCACATGAAGGGACAACCCCTCTCGACGAAATCGCCCGGAGTACCAACGCCGAAACAACACTTGTATTGATCATGGGAGCGCGAAAACTGCGCGACATCGCCCAGATCCTGGTGGACTGCGGCCGCTCACCAACGACGCCGATCGCCGTGATCGAATCCGGCTGGACTCCGAGGACTTCGACCTGGCGGGGATCACTCACGGACGTCCTGCGCAGCGATCGACAACCGCGGGCCCCCGCCATTGTCGTGATCGGTGACGTGGTCGCGCTACACGACAGTCTCGGACAACTGGCCGTTCCGTCGACCCTGGCTGGACACGGGCCAAGACGCCATACCCGCTGAACCGCCCACTGATCCGGACCGACCACTGATTGGGTTGCGGGTTCAGGCTCCTTGAATGTCAAACGTGGGCCAGGTGGGATTACCGGCCGTGAACACGATTTGTTGACGTGTCCAGCTATTGCTCATGACAATCGGAGAGCAGAATAGATCAAAAGTTCGCGTCGGACGGTTCCACTGGGGCTAATTCGGGCTTACCCTGTTCAGGTCCGCCGGAGTCCGCGACCAATGACCACCCATCACCACTGCCGAAAGGTTGCGATCATGGCACGAAGTCGCAAGAAGGACATCATCGTCCTCCCCCGCCCGCGAGCTGAGTACGGAGTGGCCCTCTTGTCTCACGGCAGCCCCGAACCGCGGACCCGACTGGCGACCGACCTCCTTGCCCGGCGAGTTGGGCATCGGCTCAATGCCGCCGTGGCCCTCGCCAGCCTCGACCACGATCGCGCGCGACTGGACGGAGCCGTGCAACAGCTTTCCGCCAAGGGCGTGAACCAAATCATCGTCGTGCCCCTACTGCTCAATGTCGCCTACCACGCGACCTCGGACGTCCCAGAGGCCACGACTCAGATCAAGATTTCCCATCCGGGCGTCAACATTCGCGTGGCCCGGCCCCTGGGCGCCGACCCAACCCTGCTCAAGGGGCTTGATTCTGTGATCAAGAACGCAGGTTTTCGACCCAGTGAGCGGACCGGGGTGGTACTGGCCTCGGCCGGATCAACCCACGAGTCCGCGAGGGCACGTCATGCGGCTCTCGCTCTCGAGTGGCGTTCACACGGGTGGGGCGGATCCGCCGTCGCCTTCGTATCCGGGCCCGGTCCCCGCATCAGTGACGCGGTGGCGACTCTTCGAGAATACGATCTTGATCGGATTCTCGTTGTTCCTTTCGTCGTCTCGCCCGGGACCATGTCGCAGCGCATAAGCCGCGAAGCCCGACAAGCAGGCGCCATCGCGATATCCACGACCATTCACTCAACCGATGCCGCAGTCGATGTGGTGGTTCGGCGGATCGAGGCAGCCCTGGAGAGCGAGCCCCTGGTGTCACCGACCCACACCAATTAGTCGACTCGAAGCCTGCCGGACTGCCCACGACCAACGGCCCAACGGCGCCAGGCATAATGTTGTCCTGCTGAAACCGGGACAGGGAAAACCAACCTCATTCCCGGACAGTTTAGACAACTCCACGTAGCCCACCAAGCCTGCTCCGACAGTTAGAAGGTGCGAAGCCGTGGCCGATGCGCCCACGTCCACTGATGCCCCGCTCGACCCCATGCCCCCCCCGGATTCGTTCGGCCCCAACGAGTGGCTGGTCGACGAAATCCATGAGCGATACGTGGCCGACAGAAATTCCGTCGACCCGGCATGGTGGGAATTTTTCGCCGACTACCGACCAGCCCGCGACACCGCGCCTGCCGAGGCGGCACACACAGCCGCCTCGAGTGAGGCCGCCGTGAGATCTGCCGGTGCCGGCGGCGGTGGTGCCGCTGCCGACACGATCGCCACATCGCCGATTGATGTTCGAGCGTCAACCCAGCCAGCCGAAACCGCAACCGAGGCCGGCCATCCGACGCCGATTAGGGGCACTGCGGCCCGAGTCGTGGCCAATATGGAGGCCAGCCTCGCGATACCGACGGCCACCAGTGTCCGGACCGTGCCGGCCAAGCTACTGATCGACAACCGGATGGTCATCAACAACCATTTGCGCCGCAGCAAGGGTGGGAAGATCAGCTTCACTCACCTGATCGGTTGGGCTGTGGTTCGGACACTTTCCGAAATGCCGGGGATGAACGCGGCATTCACCGAGCGAGCAGGCAAGCCCACGCTGCTCATGCCCGACCATGTGAACCTCGGCATCGCCATAGATCTGGCCAAGTCAGATGGTTCGCGCCAGTTGCTGGTGCCTTCGATCAAGGCAGCCGAGACCCTGGACTTCCGCGCCTTCTGGACCACCTACGAGGACCTCATACGCCGCGCGCGTACGAGCCGACTGACGGTGACCGACTTCGCCGACACCACGACGACAATCACCAATCCCGGGACCATCGGCACCGTCAGCAGCGTGCCCCGCCTGATGCCCGGACAAGGCGTGATCGTCGGGGTTGGGGCAATGGATTATCCGGCCGAGTTCCAGGGGGCGGCACCCGCCACACTCGCCGCTCAGGGAGTCAGCAAGGTCGTCACGCTGACCTCGACGTACGACCATCGAATCATCCAGGGAGCTCAAAGCGGCGGCTTCCTGCGTCGGATCAACGCTCTATTGCTTGGCGAGGACGGCTTCTACGACGAGATCTTCGCGGCTCTGCGAATCCCGTACGAACCCGTCAGGTGGGCCCTTGACATCGCCCACACTCACGACGACCAGGTGTCCAAGACCGCGCGGGTTCAGCAGCTGATCCACGCCTACCGGGTCCGCGGCCACCTGATGGCCGACATCGACCCACTGGAGTGCCGGCAACGGTCACATCCCGACCTGGACATCTCCAATCATGGGCTCACCCTTTGGGATCTTGAGCGGGAGTTCGCCACCGGCGGATTCGGTGGCCGACCCTTCATGACGCTGCGCGACATCCTGGGCATGCTTCGCGATTCCTACTGCCGCACGGTCGGCGCCGAGTACATGCATATCCAAGATCCTGAGCAGCGCGCATGGATTCAGGAGCGCGTCGAGCACCAACATGATTCGGCGCCTCGCGAGGAGCATCTGCGGATTCTCCGCCGGCTCAACTCAGCCGAAGCCTTCGAGACGTTCCTGCAGACCAAGTACGTCGGTCAGAAGAGGTTCAGCCTCGAGGGCGCCGAAACCGCGATCCCAATTCTGGACCGGATCGCCTCAGCCGCCGCTGACGCCAGCCTGGACGAAGTCTGTATCGGCATGCCGCATCGAGGCCGACTCAATGTACTCGCCAACCTGGCCGGCAAGTCCTACGCCCAGATCTTCCGCGAGTTCGAGGGAGCCATCGACGTGGAAAGCGTCCAGGGCTCGGGCGACGTCAAGTACCACCTGGGATGCAGCGGCACGTTCACCGCGCCCAGTTCGGCCCAGTGCCGGGTTTACGTGGCCGCCAATCCCTCGCACTTGGAGGCCGTGGATCCGGTTCTGGAGGGTATCGCTCGTGCCAAGCAGGACATCCTCGACCGGAGCGAGGAGTTTCCGGTACTGCCAGTACTACTCCACGGCGATGCCGCTTTCGCCGGCCAGGGCGTAGTGGCCGAAACTCTGAACCTTTCCCAACTCCGCGGTTACCGCACCGGTGGGACGATCCACTTGGTCATCAACAACCAGGTCGGATTCACAACTCCGCCCTCATCCAGCCGTTCCAGCGTCTATGCCACCGATGCCGCCAGGATGGTCCAGGCACCGATTTTCCACCTCAACGGTGATGACCCGGAGACCTGCGTGCGCATCGCCCAACTGGCGTTCGAATTCCGTCAGGAGTTCAAAAAGGACGTGGTCATCGACATGGTCTGCTACCGCAAGCGGGGCCACAACGAAGCCGACGACCCGTCGCTGACCCAGCCGCTGATGTACAAGGTCATCGACGAACAGCGCAGTGTCCGCAAGCTCTACACCGAATCACTCATCGGCCGAGGCGACATCACGGTCGAGGATGCCGAACAGGCCCTGAAGGACTATCAGGCACAGCTCGAACGGGTTTTCACCGAGACTCGCGAGGAGGCGGCCCGGGCGAGTATGGCCACCGAGGTGGACGAGCCCATCGCGCCCCTGGACGAAGACTGCGACACTCGGCCCGGCGATCAATCGGCGGCAATTGACCTCACCCGTTCGCGTTTGACCAGGCCGGTGGACACCACGATCAGCGACGAGATGATCAAGCGGATAGTCGCGAGTCAAATCGAGCTGCCGGAAGAGCTGTCAGTTCATCCTCGACTGTTGCCCCAACTCCAACGGCGAGCCCAGATGATCGAAGATGGAACGATCGATTGGGCCATGGGCGAGACCCTGGCGATCGGCTCGCTGTTGCTCGAAGGTCATCCGGTGCGGCTGACCGGTCAGGATTCCCGCCGGGGCACTTTCGGTCAACGCCATGCGGTTGTGGTGGATCGGTTCACCGGGGCCGAGTTCACTCCGTTGAAGAACATGGCTCCCGATCAGGGCAAGTATTACGTGCATGACTCACTACTGAGCGAGTTCGCGGCGATGGGATTCGAATACGGCTATTCGGTGGCCCGCCCCGAGGCCTTGGTCATCTGGGAGGCCCAGTTCGGCGACTTCGCCAACGGCGCTCAGACGATTCTCGACGAGTTCCTCTCCAGCGGAGAGCAGAAGTGGTCGCAGCGTTCGAGCGTGGTTCTGCTGTTGCCCCATGGCTACGAGGGCCAGGGGCCGGACCACAGTTCGGGGCGACCGGAGCGGTTTCTTCAGATGGCCGCCCAAGACAACATGATCGTCGCCATGCCTTCTACGCCCGCCTCGTACTTCCATCTTCTGCGTCGACAGATCCTGGCGGCCCCGCAGGTGCCATTGATCGTGTTCACACCCAAGTCGATGCTGCGGCTGAAGGCAGCGTCATCCCAGGCTTCGGATTTCACGGACATCGCGTTTCGGCCGGTGATCGGCGACGAGACTGTCGATCCAAACCGCGTCAAGCGGGTTCTGCTGTGTACCGGCAAGATCACTTGGGATCTGCGGGCGGCCCGACAGGAGGCCGGACGGAACGACGTCGCGATCGTCAGATTGGAACAGCTCTATCCACTGCCCACCGAAGAGCTTCGGGCGGAATTGGACCGTTACCCGGCCGATGCGGAGTTCTGGTGGGTTCAAGAAGAACCTGAGAATCAGGGAGCGTGGACGTACTTGCTGCTCAATCTGGTGCCTCATCTGGATCGGGTTCTGATGTCTGCGACGCGGCCGGCCTCCGCATCCCCCGCAACGGGTTCGCATCGAGTTCATGCCTGGGAACAAGCCGACCTGATGTCACGCGCGCTGGGCTGACCGCTGTGTACGCGACCGATCGGGGAATTGACCGGCTCGAGACCGAGC
>JAUYKX010000294.1 GCA_030699055.1 Candidatus Nanopelagicales bacterium | reverse complement strand
CCCGCCGAACTCGATCACTTAACGCTTCCAGGTTTCATCCGGTGAGTCCAGCGGAGCTCGCCCCGGCGCTTCCCCCACCGGGCCTTTGACGCCGCGGACCCGACGGGAGAGAATCACCGGATGCTTCGCGAAGTGGTGCTGCTCGGTTCGACCGGATCGATCGGCACCCAGGCGCTCGACGTGATGTCGGATCACCCCGACGGGTTTCGGGTAGCGGGACTCGCGGCCGGTGGGGGCAACATCGAGTTGTTGGCCGAACAGGTCGATCGATTCCAGCCCCGATGGGTGGCCGTTCCCGACGAAGCCGCAGCCGATCGTCTCGCCCGAGCCTTGGCGGGCACAGCCGAGGGCCGGGATGCGGGCCGCCGTCGGGTCGGGATCGCGGCGGGCCCTGACGCCGTCGCCAACCTGGCGGCGCGTGAATGTGACGTGGTGCTGAACGCGGTGACCGGGGCTGCCGGGTTACCCGCGACGCTGTCGGCGCTGGCCGCCGGGAACCGTCTGGCCCTGGCCAACAAGGAGTCCCTGGTGGTCGGCGGGCCGCTGGTTATGCGGCTGGCCGGAGAGGATCAGATCACGCCGGTGGACTCGGAGCACTCGGCCATCGCCCAGTGCCTGCGGGGCGGTACGCGGGCGGAGGTGGATCGGTTGGTGCTGACTGCTTCCGGTGGCCCGTTCCGTGGTTGGACCTCGCAGCAGCTGGCCAGCGTGACTCCGCACCAGGCGCTGGCGCACCCGACCTGGGACATGGGCCCGGTGGTCACGATCAACTCGGCGACCCTGGTGAACAAGGGTTTGGAACTCATCGAGGCGCATTTGTTGTTCGATGTCGACCTCGATCGGATCGACGTGGTCGTGCATCCACAATCGGTGGTGCATTCCATGGTGACGTTTTCCGACGGTTCGACGTTGGCGCAGGCGAGTCCTCCCGACATGCGGTTACCCATCGCCTGGGCGCTCGGGTGGCCGGATCGTTTGCGCTCGAAGGCCCGGCCGTGCCAATGGACTTCTCCTGCGGTCTGGGAATTCGAGCCGGTGGATGATCAAACATTCCCGGCCGTTTCATTGGCCCGCGACGCCGGTATGGCCGGTGGCACCGCGCCAGCGGTATTCAATGCGGCCAACGAAGTTTGCGTTGAGCAATTCTTGGTCGGAAACATTCGCCTGCCGGAAATCGTTGCAGTGGTCGGCCGGGTTCTGTCCGTCCATCGGGCGGCGGTCGATCCCCGTGACCCCGGCAGGTTTGTGTCAAACGGGGAACTGACTTTGGAGGCGGTCATGTCGGCGGATGAATGGGCGCGGGCCGAGGCCCGGCGTCTGACTCGGGGGAGTGGCGACTGATGCTGAGCACGGTTGGAATCATCGCGTTTATTTTGGCGATCTTGTTTTCCATTGCCTGGCACGAGCTCGGGCACTTCATTCCGGCGAAGAAGTTCGGCGTGAAGGTTACTCAATTCATGATCGGATTCGGGACGACCCTGTGGTCGCGGCGTAAGGGCGACACCGAGTACGGGGTAAAGGCGATTCCCCTCGGTGGGTACGTCCGGATGATCGGGATGTTCCCGCCCGCGCGGGAGGACTCGGCCGGGTCGGAGGAGGAGGGGTCACAGAAGAAGGGCCGTTTGGCCATCATGGTCGAGGATGCCCGGAATCAGGCGGCCGAGGAAGTGGTCACCGAGGACGATGAGCGGCGGACCTTCTATCGACTATCGGTTCCGAAGAAGCTCGTCGTGATGATGGGCGGGCCCGTGATGAACCTGATCCTGGCAACCGTCCTGTTCGCAATCATGTTCGTCGGGTTCGGCCTGCCCGCCCAATCATTGCGCGTTGAACAGGTCACCCCGTGCGTGCCGACCGCCCAACATCTCGACGGCAAGTGTGGCGCCGGATCGACACCCAGCCCGGCTGCCCAAGCCGGGTTGCGGGCTGGCGACGTCATCACCTCATTCGACGGTCGTCCGGTTTCCTCCTGGTCGGACCTGACTCAGGCGATTCGGTCCACGCCGCCCGGAACCACCATCTCCCTGGGCGTTGATCGCGACGGCAAACCCGTGGAGTTGACCGCCGCATTGGCCGGTGTGCCCCGGCAGGCGGTAAATGGGGGCCCGGATACGAGCGGTGAGGTGACGTTCCTCGGCATGTCACCCGAACTGGTGTTGGAGCCGCAACCGATCAGTGCCGTGCCCGAGCGGATGTGGGAACTTACCACCGTCTCGGTCCGGGCGATGCTGTCGATTCCCCAGAAGATGGTCGGAGTCGCCCAAGCGGCATTTGGCGGTGAGGAGCGGGATCCGGCCGGGCCGGTCGGAGTGGTCGGAGTCACCCGCATATCGGGTGATGTGGCCGCGTCGGATGACTTGCCCACGTCGTGGAAGATCGCCCAGTTCCTCGGATTGGTCGCTTCCCTGAATTTGTTCCTCTTCCTGTTCAACCTGATTCCGCTGCTGCCGCTGGATGGCGGTCATGTCGCGGGCGCTGTGTGGGAAGGTGCGCGTCGCCAGCTGGCCAGACTGCGACATCGGCCCGACCCGGGACCCGTGGACGTGGCCAAGGCCCTGCCGCTCGCCTACGCCATCGCTTTCCTGTTGATCGGGATGAGCGTCCTGCTGATGTATGCCGACGTGGTCAATCCGATCCGTCTGGGCGGCTGAGGAATGGCTGATTCGAGTCGGGTCGGCGATACTGACCCGGTGACTCCGGATTCGACAGCCAGCCCGCACGATCGACGGCCGTCCCGCCGACTATTGCTGAGGCACCCGGTGAATCCGGTCGAGGTCGGCGGTGGCGCGCCGGTCAGCGTCCAGTCGATGACCACGACCCTGACCTCCGACGTCGAGGCGACCTTGCGCCAGATCGCGGCGCTCACGGCCGCCGGCTGTCAGGTGGTCCGGGTTGCGGTGCCCAGCCAGGACGACGCGGATGCGCTCCCGGTGATCGCCGCACGGTCGAACATTCCGGTGATCGCCGATATCCACTTTCAACCCAAGTACGTGTTCGCGGCCATCGAGGCCGGTTGCGCTGGCGTGCGGGTGAACCCAGGGAACATCAAGAAGTTCGATGACCGGGTGGGGGAGATCGCGCAGGCGGCGGCTGAGGCGGGCACGCCTATTCGCATCGGGGTCAACGCCGGATCTCTCGACCCGCGTTTGCTCGCCAAGTACGGCCGGGCAACCCCGGAGGCGCTGGTGCAGTCGGCGCTGTCGGAGGCGGAGTTGTTCGCCGAGCACGGATTCTTCGATGTGAAGATCTCGGTCAAGCACCACGATCCCGTGGTCGTGATCAAGGCATACGAACAGCTGGCCGCGGCCTGCGACTATCCGCTCCATCTGGGGGTAACCGAGGCCGGGCCCGCCTTCCAGGGGACGGTCAAGTCGGCCGTGGCCTTCGGCGCCCTGCTTTCCCGAGGGATCGGCGACACCATCCGGGTATCTCTGTCGGCACCGCCGGAGGAGGAAGTCAAGGTCGGCATCGCCATCCTCGAATCGCTTGGGCTGAGACAACGCAAGCTCGAGGTCGTGTCTTGCCCGTCCTGTGGCCGCGCCCAGGTGGATGTGTACACGCTGGCGAACGAGGTCACCGCCGGACTGGCGGGAATTGACATCCCGTTGCGGGTGGCAGTCATGGGCTGTGTGGTCAACGGTCCGGGTGAGGCCCGGGAGGCGGATCTTGGCGTGGCCTCCGGCAACGGCAAGGGTCAGATCTTCGTGCGGGGAAAGGTCATCAAGACCGTGCCCGAGTCACAGATCGTCGAGACGCTGATCGAGGCCGCCATGGAGTTGGCCGCCGAACGATCGGTGGAGGACCCATCAGCCGACTGACCGAAAATCGGTGGTTCGGAAAACCGGACCCTTGGCCCGCCTCCGGCGGCAAACGGACGAGAGAGGTCCGAACCCATGCGGGCGGGTGGCAGAAGGGTGTAGCTTGATCTTCAACCTGTCGCGAGTCGTCGCTGGATGGTGGAAATGGGATTCAGGGAGTTCACGGCGGGCACGTTCCAGGTTTTCCCGGTGCGACATGCAGGAGGCCAAATTGTTCGCGGTTGATTTCGTGAGGTCCCGGTGGATGGCCACATGTGCGGTTGTTGCCGTGCTGCTGATGGTTGTGGTCAGTGGGTGCTCGTCCTCGGAGAGCGAGTCCGTGACCCCACCGGCCAGCGGTTCTGAGGCGAACGGGCTTGGTTCCGCGGCGAATGGGTTTTCGGTTGAGCCCTACGTTGACGTCACGCTGCTCAATTTGCCCGATTTCAAGGCCTTGAAGGCCAACGGGGCCACGGGCGTCGTGTTCGCATTCGCGAACGCCGCCGGCACGGGTTGGGCTGATGGCTGCACGCCCTCTTTCGATTCCTATCGGGTGAACGATCCGCATATCCAGTCGGCGGCCCAGGCCGCACGTAACGCCGGCCTGAACATCGCGGTCTCGTTTGGCGGGCAGACGGCGGGAGTTCAAGGAATCGACTTGGCCGAGACCTGCAATTTCGCCGGCGCCGATGAGGGGCACACGCTGGTCAACGCCTATGCGACGGCGATCAATGCCGTGACCGCGAGTCGGGCGGACTTCGACGTGGAGGGCGCCGCTTTGGTGAACGCCTTCACGGGTGGCGACAAGAGCTCCTTCGCCAATCGCAACGACGCGATCAAGAAACTGCCGTCCGTCGTGCCCGGGATCATGACCAGCTACACGATGTCCACGGGGCCGAACGGTCTTCAGAAGACCGATACCT
>JAUYKX010000284.1 GCA_030699055.1 Candidatus Nanopelagicales bacterium | reverse complement strand
CACCCAGACCGGCATGGCCCTGACCGATCCATTCTGGGACCGGGCGGTGGCCTCGGGGGCTCTCGGCAACTTCGCCCTGTCCGTGTCCCAGTACGTGGCCGAGCGGGGAGTGACCCCCGAACAGGCGGCCCGGGTCGCGGTCAAAGCCCGCCGGAATGCCGCCCTGAATCCGTACGCCCATCTGAAGATGCCTGATCTCACCGTCGCGGATGTACTCGCTTCCCGGCCGCTCGCCCACCCACTCCGGATGTGGGACATGTGCCCGCAATCCGACGGGGCCGCCGCTCTGGTCGTCGCCGCTGGCGACTGCGCCCGCCGCCATCCGCGACCGGCGTGGATCAAGGCGACAGCGACCAGGCACGACCAGTGCTACATCGGCGATCTCGACCGGCGCCTACTCACCATGCCGACCCTGCGCGACGCCGCCCGGTCGGCCTACTCGGCGGCCGGAATTACCGACCCCCTGAACGAATTCGATGTCGCCGAGATCTACGAGCCGGTGACCTACGCCGAACTGGCCTGGTACGAAGCACTGGGCTTCTGCCCGGATGGCGAGGCCGGTCGGCTGATCGAAGAGGGAGTGACGGAGTTGGACGGAACCCTGCCGGTCAACCCGTCGGGTGGGGTTCTGTCGGCCAATCCGGTCGGCGCAACCGGCGTGATCCGAGTCGCCGAGGCCGCCCGGCAGGTCCACGGTCGGGCGGGCGGCCATCAGGTGCCCGACGTCCGGACCGCCCTGGCAACCGGCTACGGCGTGTACGCCTGGGCCGACGTCATCATCTTGGGGGTGGAACCGTGAGCCCGAACCCTGCCGGCCGCGCCGGTTCGGCCGCCGAAACGACCGTGGAACCGGTCACAATCCCGATCACCATGGATCTCACCTGGCGCTATGTCGCCAGCGCACCGATGACCCGATTCCTCGCCGGACTGAGGCACCGTCGCATCGAAGCGATCCGTTGTGGCGGTTGCGGTCGGCGATACCTGCCGCCCCGCCCGTTCTGCGGTCGGTGCCGCCAACGCATGGACGACTGGGTACCCGTCGCCGACACAGGCACCATCGCCGCCTGGACCGTCGTCAACCAGCCGATCATCGATGGGCGCACGGGTGAGCCCCGACCTTCCCCGTACGGCATGGCGCTGATCCGACTCGACGGCGCCGACACGACCCTCAACCACTACCTGGATCGCACCGACCCGGCCGAGTTGGCGATCGGCTTGCGTGTGCGGGCGGTCTGGCGCGACGAGCTGATCGGTGCGATGGACGACATTTCCCACTTCGAGGTCGTTACCGACTCGACGGAGGCCGAGCCGACAATCGCAGGGCCGGAGGCGCACTGATGAGCAACGACCGCATTGCTCGCGAAGGCACCATCCGACTGCAGTTCGATTACGCCGCCGGCGACGTGGCGGGCCGCGCCGTCGCCGCAGCCCGCGATCAGAAGCGCCTGCTGGGCTCCCGCTGTGAACGGTGTGACCGGGTGCTGGCACCGGCCCGGTCACTGTGCCCCGGGTGCGGACATGCCACCAGCGAGTTGTCCGAGATCGGGCCGGGCGGAACCGTCGAGTCCTGGACGGCCGTACCCGGAACCGGCGTGTTCGTGCTCGTTCGACCCGACGGAGCCGACACGGCGATAACCCATCGGCTCGCCGGCGCTGGCGCCGGCGAAGGCGACAGTCGCAACCCACGAATCGGTGGGCGGGTCACAGCCGTGTTCGACTACGCCGGATTGGCCGGATTCGAGGTGGTGGAATCGTGACCATTCGTACCGAGTCCTCGGGACCCGTCCTCACCATCACGATCGATCGCCCCGAGGCCCGCAACGCCCTCAGCCGCCAGATGAGCGATCAACTCGTCGCCGCCTGGGAGCGATTGCGACATGATCCGGGCCTGAGGGTTGCGGTGATCACCGGAGCTGGTGATCAAGCTTTCTGCGCCGGCGCCGACCTCAAGGAGGTCTCCGCGTTCTACTCCGCGATGACCCCGGTCGAACGCCGCGAACGTGGCGAACGGGAGCCGGGCCTGGGTGGCATAACGCGCAATCTCGACCCGGGCAAGCCGGTGATCGCCGCCATCAACGGACATTGTCTGGCCGGCGGCCTCGAAATCGCGCTCGCCTGCGACCTGCGGATCGCTTCCGAGCAGGCCACATTCGGACTTCCGGAAGTCAAGCGGGGCATCATCCCCGGCGCGGGCGGAACCCAGCGACTCCCCCGGCTGATCCCGCCCGGCCTCGCCTTGGAACTGCTGCTGACCGGAGCACCGGTCGACGCCGACACCGCCCTTCGTTGGGGACTGGTCAACCGCGTCACTCCGACCGCCGACCTGCTGACCACCGCCCAAGCCATCGCCCGACAGATAGCCGAAAACGCACCCCTGGCGGTCCAGGCCGTCCGCGCCGCCGTCCACCACGGTGCCCAGCTACCGCTGGCCGACGCCCTCCGACTCGAACAGTTCTACGCCGAGCCGGTACGCGCCACCGATGACGCCCGCGAAGGCATTCGGGCATTCGCCGAGAAACGACCACCACGATTCGAGGGTCGATGAAAACCGGCCAACCAACACCGCCACCTCCCGGGAGCCGAACGACATGACCGACCCCTCACCACGCGATGTGATCAACGCTGTCCACGAGACGATTCGGGTCACCGTCGACGGCCCCGTGCTCCGCCTGACCCTCAACCGACCTGAGGTGCTCAACGCATTCGACGCCAGACTGCTGCGGGAGGTCCGCGAGGTCGTGATCGCGGCCGGAGCCGAACCGAGCGTGCGGGCGATCCTGGTTGACCACGCCGGCGACCGGGCGTTTTCCGCCGGAATCGATGTCGCTTACGTCAAGAGCATGCGGGGAGTTTCCGCGCGCGAGATCGGACGCGAACTGCACCGCACGTTCCTGACCCTGCGGACCACCGAGATCCCGATCGTCTGCGCGATCGACGGCCTGTGCCTCGGTGCCGGACTCGAGTTCGCCGTGTCCTGTGACCTGATGGTGGCCAGCGACCGCTCCCGATTCGGCCTACCCAATATCCATCGCGGCATTCCGGCCATCGTCGAAGCCGCGATCCTGCCCGCCGCCATCGGTCTCCAAGGAGCCCGGGACCTGGCCTATCTCGGTCAATTCTGGGACGCGAACAAGGCCGAGCGGCGCGGGTTGCTGCAAGCGGTGGTCCCGCCCGAGCAGGTCATCTCGCACGCCCAAACGCTCTGCGCCGATCTGGCCGCCAAGAGTCCGCTGGCCCTGTCCACCCAGAAGGAAATCATCCACAAATGGATGACGACCGATCTGGAATCAGCCATCGACTTCTCGATCAACACGGTCACCCTGAATTTCGGCAGCCCCGACCAGCAGGAAGCCATGCAGGCCTTCCTCGACAAGCGCCC
>JAUYKX010000152.1 GCA_030699055.1 Candidatus Nanopelagicales bacterium | reverse complement strand
ACCGTTGACGATCTTCACAACCTGCTGAGCCGGGTTCAGTGCCCGGGAAACCTCGGCACCCAGTGCTCGTTGCTTGACATCCGCGCAGAACTGGCGGACGGCCGGCAGGGCGACATCGGCTTCGAGCAGGGCCGTCCGAATGTCACGGACGACGGCGTCGACATCGGATTCCGATAGCCGCCCCTTGCCCCGCAGATTCTTCAGGGTCGCTGTCAGTCGGTCGGAAAGCGCGTTGAACATCCGTCAACCGTAGCCGGAGGCTCTCGAACCCCGTTCGTCGTGGCCACCCGACCCACGCCGCCCGCCTTGGTTCAGCTCAGAAAATCCGGATCAGGGCGCGGCCCTGGAACCTTCGCACCCAATACCTCGCCGAGTGTCGTCAGCACGTTTTCGCAAACTTTCTCGATGTCGACCTTGCCCAGGGCTGTCCCGGCGCCGTCCGACAGGTAGAAGACATCCAACGCCTCCGAACCCATCGTCGCCGCTTGCGCCGCCTCGATCCGGATCCCGGTATCGGCAATCGCCTGGGACACCAGGAACATCAGGCCGGGGGCGTCATGGGAGCGAACCTCGATTACCGTCGTTTCAGCCGAGGCACCGGGGATAACGTCCACTCGCGGTCCGGGCCGAGGGTAGGCGGTCGGGCGGCGATAGGCGTCAATGCGCTTCCTGATTCCCTCCGCCACATCCAGCGCACCCGTCAGGGCTCGCCGCAAGTCGTCACGCAGCCGGGCCGGATCGAGCGCCGCCCCGAACTCGGCGGTCACGACCCAGGTGGTCACTGCCCGATCCCCCACCGTCTCCGTCCTAGCCGAACGGACGGCCAAACGCTGCAGCGCCAGGACACCGGCCACCGCAGCCAACAGGCCCACCCGATCATCCGCGGCTACGGTCACCTGATGCACCCCGTCGCCCGGGGCCACCATCACCTGAACACCCGGTTCCGCCGCCAGACGAAGCTGGGCAGCGCTCAGAGTCGGCCGAGCAGGAACGGGCGCACCCGCAAGTCGAGCCCTCGCCCGGTCCACCAATTCAGCAACCAGCGCTGCCTTCCAAGGAGTCCAGGCCACCGGACCGGCTGCCAGCGCATCGGCCTCCGTTAGGGCCGCCAACAGATTCAGTACCTCGATGTTGTCAACCGCTTGCACAACCGAGTCGACCGTGGCCGGATCGGACAGGTCACGTCGGGTTGCCGTCTCCGAAAGCAGCAGGTGGTGACGGACCAGGGTGACCAGGATTTCCGTGTCGGCTTCGTTGAACCCCAGTTCGGGAGCCAAGCGCGCGACTATCTCGACGCCGGCGGGAGTGTGGTCGACCCCCAGTCCCTTGCCGATGTCGTGGAACAGAGATCCGACCAACAACAGGTCGGGTCGGGACACCCGACGCGTTAGATCCGCCGCATTGGCGGCCGTCTCCACGAGGTGACGGTCAACTGTGAACCGGTGGACCGGACTGTGCTGAGGAGCCGAACGCACATGCGCCCAGTCGGGAATCATCGACTCGATGAGACCGGCCTGGTCGAGCGCCTCCCACACTGGTAGAGCTGACCTGCCGGCCCCCAACATGGAAACCAGGCCGTCAAGGGCAGGCACGGGCCATGGAGTGGGCAGGGGCGGACATTCGCGAGCCAACCGCTCAACGGTGTGCCGACCCAACCTCAGACCCGCCTGTGCGGCAGCGGCCGCTGCCCTCAGCGGCAGCGTCGGATCCGCTTCGGGTCGGGAGTTCAAGGCGAGCACGACTTCGCCCTTCTGGACGACCACCCCCGCGGCCAGCGGCACACGCGTCCCACCGTCAAGGCGCTGACGCCGAAAACCTCGCCGACGACCGCGTTCCGTCAGCACCCGATCGACTTCTTCCCAGGCCATGTCGGAGGTGAAGGCGATGCTGCGCCCGGCGGAGCAGACCCGTCGCAACAGTTCGTCCGGCCCCTTCAGACCCAGCTTCCGCGCGACGGCTTCCTGTTCCTGCAGCACCAGGCGATCGCTTCCTCGACCAGTCACCAGATGGAGAGCCGCCCGCGCCAACAACAACGACTCCACCGATTGAGCCAACGCATCATGACCGGGTTCGACCACCCAGGACGCGGCGATCGCCCGCAGGACGGTGACGTCCCGTAGCCCGCCGTAAGACTCCTTGAGATCGGGTTCCAATAGATGGGCAAGTTCCCCATGCGTCTCTCTGCGCTGTTCCACGAAGCAACGCAACTCGCTCAGGCGACTTGTCGCCGATAGCCGCCAATCGCCCAGAACACCCGCCTTGAGACTGGCAAACAGTTCCGGGTCACCGGCAATCAGGCGGGCATCTAGCAGTCCGAGCAGAACCCTGAGGTCACGTCCGGCCAACTGGCGGGTTTCCACCACCGTCCGGACGCTGTGATCCAACCGGACACCCGCGTCCCAGATCGGGTACCAGATCCGGTCCGCACCGGAAGTCGGGCCTGACTTGGTCGACTGCAACAGCAGCAGGTCGAGATCGCTTCCGGGCAGCAGTTCCCCTCGCCCGTAACCGCCGACGGCCACCAGAGCCGCTCCCGCGTCGGCCGCATTGGTCTGCCGGAAGAGTTCCCGTAGCCATTCGTCCGCCTGCCAGGCCAGTGCCCGCCGCAACTGAACCCCGCAAAGCCCCGAACTGCTCAGCAGCTTCGCCCGATCAGCGGCGAAATCGAATCCCGACACGGTCAGATCGCGTCAGATCCTCGTTCCCCGGTGCGCACTCGAATCACCTGATCGACTGGCGAAACCCATACCTTGCCGTCCCCGATTTGGCCGGTCCGGGAAGCACGAACGATTCGGTCCACAACATGGTCTGCTTCGGCGTCGTCCACCAACACCTCGACGCGAACTTTCGGCACCAAGTCGATCGTGTATTCGGCACCACGGTAAATCTCCGTGTGCCCCTTTTGTCGTCCGTGACCAGTCGCCTCGGAAACGGTCAGCCCGACCAAACCCGCTTCCTCCACGGCCTTCTTGACGGCTTCCAAACGGAAAGGCTTGATAACTGCGGTCACTAGCTTCATTTTTGTCCCCTTGGCCGTCGTGGCGAATGCTCAAAGTCAATCATCAGTCGAGTCACCATGTGGTGGTTTGTGCGGACTGGTACCGGAGAACACTCCGCCCCCACCGGCCGATACGAAATCGTATGCGGTCTCCGCGTGCAAGTTGAGATCGACACCTGAGCGCTCGACATCTGCGGACACCCGTAGACCGATGGTCTTCTCCACCAGCCAGGCCACGATGAAAGTGCCAACGAACGCGAATCCGATGGCCGCCCCGGAGGCGATCAGCTGTTTGATTAGCTGATCGAAACCACCACCCATGAACAGGCCATTGGCCCCGTCGGGGTTCGCCGCCACCGTGGCCAGCAAGCCGATTCCGATCATCCCGACGATGCCGCCGACTCCGTGCACCCCGAGGACATCGAGCGAATCGTCATAACCGAACCGATACTTCAGCCCGACGGCCCAAGCGCAGACCATGCCCGCGACCAACCCAATCGCCAATGCACCCAGCGGATTCACGAATCCGCAAGCGGGCGTGATGGCAACGGCGCCGCAAATCGCGCCCGTCGCAGCGCCCAGCATGGTCGGATGGCCATCGCGGATGCGTTCCACGATCAACCATCCGATCACTGCGGTCGCGGTCGACACCTGGGTGTTCATGAAGGCGGTGGCGGCGAGTTGACCGGAGGCGAGCGCGGATCCCGCGTTGAACCCGAACCAGCCGAACCAAAGCAAACCGGCACCGAGCATCACCAGCGGCATGTTGTGGGGTCGCATCGGGTCGCGCCGCCAGCCGATGCGACGGCCCACGACGATCGCCAGGGCAAGCGCTGAGAAACCTGAGTTGATCTCCACAACCGTTCCGCCCGCGAAATCCAGTGCCCCCAATCGGTCCCCGATCCAGCCTCCCTGGCCTCCGTCGAAGAAGAACGCCCAGTGAGCCAGCGGAAAGTAGATCAAAGTCACCCAGGCGACGATGAAAACGATCCAACCCCGGTAGCTGACCCGCTCGGCCACCGCGCCCGACAACAGGGCGGCGGTGATGATTGCGAACGTCAACTGGAACACAGAGAAAGC
>JAUYKX010000277.1 GCA_030699055.1 Candidatus Nanopelagicales bacterium | reverse complement strand
GTTGCTTGCTTCCTACGACCAGTACCTGGACGCGCAGGCGGCGGTGGACAAACTCAGCGATAACCACTTTCCGGTTGCCGGAGTTTCGATCATTGGAGTTGACCTGCGATTGATCGAGATAGTCGTGGGTCGGATGTCTTGGGGGCGGGCAGCAGCCGGGGGACTTTTCGCCGGCGCCTGGTTCGGCCTGTTGCTGGGGATTTTCGTTTCGTTCTTTGCCCGCTCCGAGGAGTGGAGCCCAACGACTCTGATCATTCTTGGGCTGCTCTATGGTGCGGCGTTCGGGATCGTGTTCGGTTTGGTTTCCTACGCGATGACCGGCGGGAAACGTGACTTCATGTCACGCAGTCAGATCGGTGCGGCGCGTTATGACGTGCATGTTGACGCCTCGACCATTGCCCAGGCCCGCCAGATTCTCGGAATTGGCCAGAGCTGGCCTCCGGCCGGCGATCAGCAGGCGGGGGTTTCGGATGGATCGTCAGGAACAGGATCGGTCGCTGGCGGTTGATCGATTACGGTCGCCAGTTCTGCCCAAACCAGCTTTCCGCCCTGGGCGAGTTCGATGCCCCAGGATTGGGCGACTGACGCTACTAGGTGCAGCCCTCGGCCGGTGGTCGCCTCGGGATCGGGGTCCGCTGGCGGGCGTTCAGCTGTCCAGATCGGGCCCGAGTCGAACACTTCCAGCCGGACCGCATCCTCGCATATGCGCATAGAGGCATGAATCGGTTCGTTGCCGTGGCGGATCGCGTTTGTGATCAACTCGGTCGCCAGCAACTGGATGTCATGCCCAATCCAATCCAGGCCCCAGTCCTGAAGCAGCCCGGCGAAGCCGATGCGAACCCGGCCGCCCACATCCGCCGCCCGAACCGGAACTCGCAGGTCTAGGCCAGGGCTGGCCTCGGATGCGGCCAGGCGCGATATTTCGGCCGCTGTGGCGGGCCGGGGGGGCGACGGAACAACGACGGGCGGGTCGGCCCACATTCGGTCCAGAGCACTGGCCAGGAGTCCGGGACGCTCTGTGTTCGGCGAATGTCCCACCCCGGGCAGGATCAGGCGTCGAGCCGATAGTCGGTGGGCCATTTCGTTCTGCGTGGACGGAGACCAGGCATCATCAATATCCCCGAAGATCACGTTGATCGGTGTTGAACTGTCGGGCAGAGCGGCGGCCAGTTCGATCACCCGGTCTGGTTCCGTTGAGATCAGCAGAGCCTTGGCCCTCAGTGCACTTGGATCATTGGCTGTGAACCTGCGGTGCAGGAAGTCGGCGACCGAAGGGCTCGGGGGTTGCCAACCGGCTGCCCGGTCCATGGCTTCCTTGATCGACCAGATGATCTCGAGTGGGGTGTGCGGCAAATGCGTGATCAAGGAGGCAAGTTTCCGCTGCTGCGCTTCCCCAACAGCAGCGGGCCCGGACGCCATGAGGGTCAGGGAGGCCAATTCGACACCCTCCTGCCGCGCCGATTCCCCTTGCAGGTCAAGAACGACCCGGCGGGCCACCAGGCCACCGAAGGAATGACCCAACAGATGGATCCGTTGGCCGGTCGCCCGGGTGAGGTTCGCCATTACCGCTATCACGTCGGAAGCGAAGTGGGATAGCTCGAAGGGTTCGCCGGATAACGGCTTCGATTCGTGCTGGCCACGTAGGTCAAGGGCCATGACGGCCCAGCCGGCGTCACGCAGCAAGGGCATGATCGCCAGGAAGTCCTCCTTGCTTCCGGTCAGGCCCGGCACCAGAACAACGCTGCCGCGCGGCTCTCCGGCGGGCATGGCGCGAAGACAGGCCAGCACGACCGCCGGAGTCGGTACCTCGACCGCTTCGACGCTATCGGGGAGGGCAATGTATGGCGGGGTACTCACGGCATGCACAATATGACGGTTACCCAGCCCGTTGGCGGGAGGATGTGTCGACGTTCATGACCAGAACGATCGCAGTTGCCAATCAAAAGGGCGGCGTGGCCAAGACGACGACCGTCGCTTCGCTAGGTGCCGCTTGGGCCGAGATGGGTCGCAAGGTTCTCCTGGTCGATCTGGACCCACAGGCTTGCCTGACCTTTTCTCTGGGCCTTGATCCCGAGTCGGTCGAGTTCTCGGTACACGATGTGCTGCTGGGTCGGGTGGCGGCTCGTCTTGCCGTCGCCGCTACCGAGGACGGACCTGATCTGATTCCCGCCACTATCGACCTGGCGGGTACCGAAGCTCATCTGTTGACCAAGACCGGCCGGGAGTACGTGCTGCGAGCCGCGTTGGAAGATGTGGCGGACGACTACGACGCCATTTTGCTGGATTGCTCTCCGTCGCTCGGCGTATTGACGATCAACGCGCTGACAGCCGCCGACGAAGTCATCATTCCCATGCAGTGTGAAACCCTGTCGCATCGCGGTGTCCGACAACTTCTGGACACGGTCCATGACGTTCAACGGCTGTGCAATCGCGACCTGGTTATTCTTGGTGTTCTTCCCACGATGTTCGATTCACGGACCAACCTCGCGCGGGCTGTGCTGGCCGACGTGCAAGAGCGATACCAGCTGGATGTTCTGGAGCCCCCCATCGCGAAGTCGATCAGATTCGCGGAAGCGCCTGCGGCGGGGCGTTCGGTGCTGACGACGGCGGGAACATCTCGCGGGGCGGCGGCATACCGCGAAGTGGCCAGACGGCTGTTGCGGAGCCCGAAGTGAGCGCCGCCGAATCCCCGAAACCCCGTCCCCGATCGGGACCCAGCTTTGATCGCATCAAGCCGGCCCCAAGCGTTGATGGCTCGGAACCAACGGTCACGCAAGCGCGGGAGGACGACCACCAAGGGAAACGGGTGCTTTTCAGTGGAGCTGATCAGCCGCCGTCGGTGGGTTCGGTGGCTCTCGACTGCAGTCGTTGTCGCCGCCGGTCGGTCGTCTCCTTTGGCCGGCTTGCGAAGCTGGCCCTGCCCCCGGGCGTTTACCTTCCCGTGCCTGGCACCAGTCACCGGGCATGGGTTCGGTGCCCAGCCTGTGATCACCGGGCGTGGGTCACGGTGACCCGTAAGGCTTGAGATCTGCCGAGCCCCTCAAGAGGTGGTAGGACGTCGTCGGCGCCGTCTCCGCCGGGGTCTGGCGTCGGGGTCGCGATCTGCTGCCGCAGGTTGCGCCTGGTTGCGTTCGCCAGTGCTCCGGCTCTTGTCCCGTGGCGGAACTGACTTCGCGTCTTCCTGATTGTTCCGACGCTTGGCGCGCTGAGGCCGTTGGCCCCGGGTCTCGGTTGCTTTCGGTCGCCGCGGAGTGGAGCCTGGTCGTCGAGAACCGGTCTCGCCGAGATCTTCGATCTGCTCGGCCGCCAGGCCCGGTCTGGATTGCTGTGA
>JAUYKX010000275.1 GCA_030699055.1 Candidatus Nanopelagicales bacterium | reverse complement strand
GTGATTTCGATGCGCTGCGCTGGTTCGACTTGCCAGCCGTCTGTCTCAGCCCTCGGTCGCCGACTGGCCCGACACCCGGTTGATGAATTCCAGGCTACCCGTGAAGATCGTTTCAGCGTCGTTGTCCAAAGTCGCGACATGGTAGCTATCGGTCAGCACGACTTCCTGCACCTCGGGGCTGGAGATGTTGGCCAGGATCCAGGCTGCGTTGGACGGCTCGACCACATGATCGTCAACGCTGCGAAACAGTAGTGTCGGCTGGTTGACCTTGGTGATGTCCCCCCGTACTTTCCCCCACAGATCCATCAGGGAAGCCGCCGCGCGAAGCGGGAGTTTGGGGTAGGCGCCCTCGTCCTGTCCGGGTTTCTTGATGTCGTTGCAGATGCCCGGAAAAGCCGGGATCACGTGCTTGAGGATGGGTAGCAGGAACCGATCCGGTCGCTCGCTGTGAACGGCGGGATTCACCAGCACCAGGCCGGTCAATTCGTCGCCATTCTCCTCGGCCAAGCGCAGCGACAGCGTGCCCCCCATCGAGAGGCCACAGGCGAAAACGGTTTCGCAACGGTCTCGCAGTTCTCGGAACGTACGCTCCACCTCGGCGTACCAGTCTTCCCAGGTGGTGACGTTCATATCCTGCCACCGGGTGCCGTGACCCGGCAGTCGGGGAGCCCGAACGGTCAACCCGTGGCTCGACAAATACTCGGCCCATGGGCGGACCGACTTTGGCGATCCGGTGAACCCGTGACAGACGATGACGCCCGTCTGATTCCCGTCGTGGGAATGTGGCTTCGCGTACGGCTGAAGTGGCATCAGATCTCCCCGCAGTGTGTTCAGAGTTTTCAGATTCCGCGAGCCAAAGCCGGGGAGCTAGTCCCCGAGCGGCGCAGGGCGGTGTACGGGTCAGGCTAGCTCAGCGGACGGCCGGGTTGGGCAGCCGCCTCCTGTGCGTGGCAGTTGCCTGACACACGCCGTACCTAATTGCCGGCAAGGTCGTTAGGGTTCTCCTTGTGAGGGTCGCGCCAGAAGGGCGGGGCGTGGGTCGATGGGAAGGCTCGTCGGGTGCTGTACTGGCTGATGAAGTTCGTGCTGGTTGGCCCGTTGCTGCGCCTTTTGTACCGGCCGACGGTGGTCGGGTTGGAACATGTCCCGCCGAAGGGTCCGGCGATCATTGCGGTGAACCACAACACTTTCTTCGATTCGGTGTTCGTGCCGCTGGTCGTTCGACAGAAGATCACATACTTGGCAAAGGACGAGTATTTCTATACGCCGGGAATCAAGGGCTGGTTCATGGCTCTTGTATTCCGAGCTTTGGGGCAGGTCCCGATCGACCGGTCGGGCGGTAACGCGAGCGAAGCAGCCCTCGCGACGGGTACCAAGGTGCTCGGTGAGGGGAACTTGCTTGGGATCTACCCGGAAGGAACCCGCTCGCCGGACGGCAAGCTCTATCGGGGGCACACGGGTGTCGCCCGGATGGCGCTGATGACCGGGGTCCCGGTCATCCCGGTCGGGATCAAAGGGCTTCGTGAGTTGCAGCCGGCCGGAAAGCTGGTGCCTCGTTTGGGCCGGATGACCATTGAGTTCGGTCCCCGTTTGGACTTCTCCCGTTACGAGGGGATGGGCGGTGATCGGTTCGTGCTGCGGTCGGTCACCGACGAGATCATGTACGAGATCATGGAACTCAGCGGCCAGGAGTACTGCGACATGTACGCAGGCAAGGCGCGGCGCCAGTTGGCCGATCGAGTCGCGGCCGATTCGGGCTGAACGGACCGGAACCGTCTGGCATCAGCCCAGAGTGGACCAACCCCTGGACCTGGTGACGGCCTGACGCCAACGGGCATGCTCTGATTCGTCTCGGTCTCTCGGGAGGAATGTGGCGTCTGAGCGGCGGGTGTTGGCCAATTCGCCCAGACTGGACCAGACGCCCGTGCCGAGCCCGGCGAGGAACGCGGCTCCCAGTCCCGTGGTTTCCAGCACTTCGGAGCGAACAACCGGGACCTGCAGCTGATCGGCCTGCAATTGACACAACAACCTGTTGGCGGCGGCGCCTCCGTCGACCGAGAGACTGGACAGGTCGATGCCCGCCTCGTCCGCCATAACGTCGATGACGTCTCGGACCTCGAAGGCGATCGCGTCCAGGGTGGCGCGGGCGATGTGGGCCCGAGTCGTGCCGCGGCTGAGGCCCAGCAGGGCGCCGCGGGCGGTCGGATCCCAATCCGGAGCTCCCAGACCGGTCAGAGCGGGGACGAAGACGACGCCGTCGGAGTCCGGCACGCTGGAGGCCAGGGTCTCCGATTCGGCGGCCGTCGCGATGATCTGCAATCCGTCCCGCAGCCATTGGACGGCAGCACCGGTGACGAAGATCGCCCCTTCCAGAGCGTAATCGATCTTGCCTCCGGGATGCTGCCACGCAACTGTGCTCAGCAGGCCAGCATCGGAGCGAATGATCTCCGTGCCGGTGTTGACCAGGACGAACGACCCGGTGCCGTAAGTGCATTTGCTCGAACCGGGCTCGAAACAGGCCTGGCCGAACAGAGCCGCTTGCTGATCACCGGCGATGCCGGCGATCGGGATGGACAAGCCCAGAAAAGCATCGGGGTCGGTGTGCCCGATCGGTCCGTAGGAAGGCACCACCGTGGGCAGGGCCGACATCGGAACACCAAAAAGTTCGCACAGGTCGGAACTCCATTGGCCGGTATTGATGTCGTAGAGCAGCGTGCGCGAGGCATTCGAAGCGTCGGTCACGTGTAGTTGCCCGGATGTCAGGCGAGCGATCAGGTACGAGTCGATGGTTCCGATCGCGGTCCGACCCGCCTCGACACCAGCCCAAACCTCACGATCGTTGCGTTTGATCCAGTGAAGCTTGGTCGCGGAAAAATAGGGATCCAGACGCAATCCGGTCATTTGGGAGATCCGGTCCTCATGTCCCTCGGCCCGGTAGGTGTCGCAGATGTAGGCGGTGCGACGGTCCTGCCACACGATGGCGCGCCGAGGGGACTGAAGGGTTTGACGATCCCAAAGAGCGATCGTTTCTCGCTGGTCGGTGATCCCGAGCGCAGTGGGTAGGCCGTGCCGAGGAGTTGTTGCACCAAGCAACTTCGAGACGGAGGACAGGGTTGCCGACCAGATTTCCGCCGGGTCGTGTTCGACCCAACCGGATTCGGGAAAGTGCTGAGGAAACTCGGTCGAGGCCCGCCCGAGGACCCTCGCATCTTCGGACACCATCAGTGCGGTGACGCCGGTGGTTCCGGCGTCGATTGCCAGGATCGCCATGTTGGTGGACCTTATCCGAGCGGGATCGTTTTTGTTGACAAACCCGACACGGACACCTGGCATGGATACCTGGCACGGCAGCCGCTCTCGGCGGCCTGGTGGGAGGCCTGTTGCCGGCCCAGTTCTGGTGGGGTTCGGTGTTCTTGATGACCGCACCCTTGGCCGTTGCCGTGTTCCTGGCGGGGATGGTGCTACGACCCAGGCACGCGGGTGAAGAATGGGCGTCAGTTGATCATTTCGGGGGAGTGCTGTCTGTCGTGGCGATCGTGTTGCTCATCGTCACCATTCAGCGGATGCCGGCCCTATCGCCATCCTGGTCTCCTACGCCTTGATCGGCACGGGGCCGGGCTAGCCGCCACTACGTCCAGCACCAGCCTGATGGCCTCACTTCCGGTTGTCCGGGCCGGCATGGGTTCGGCTTTCACGGATCTGACCCGCGATTTCGGCGGGCCATCATGCAGGCGGTAATGGGGAGCGGGCTGGCCGTCGTCTACGCAAGTGACCTGCGGAAAGCGTTTGCCCACCTGCCACCGGCCGAGGCGAGCCAATTGAGCGACGAGATGGCCAAGCGGATCGTCAGCTCGTTTCAAGGGGCTGAGCAGGTCGCCCAAGGTTTCCCCGAGGCTCAGGCTTCGGAATTGATCGAGGTCGCTGCCGCCGCGTTCACCCAAGGCAAGGGACTGGCTTACCTGCTCGGCCACTTCATGATGTTGATCGTATTGGTCCTGGTGCTCTGGAAGTATCCGCGCAAGTCGGTTGAACAGGCTCTTTTCGCGTCGATGGCCGCGAGAGATCGCCGGAACGAGCCGGAGGGCGGAAGCGTTACCCTTCCGGGGTGAGCAATTCGATCGATTGGCCCCAACTTCCCGCAGCCCAGCAACCCGAATGGTCTGACCCGGCGGCTCTGGCCGAGGTTCGGAGCCGGTTGTCGAAGTTGCCACCGTTGGTTTTCGCCGGCGAGTGTGATCAGTTGACCGAGAGGTTGGCGGAGGTCGCTGTCGGAAATGCTTTCGTGCTGATGGGTGGCGATTGTGCTGAGACCTACGCGGCCAATACCGCGGACTCGATTCGGGCTCGGCTGAAGACCGTCCTTCAAATGGCGGTCGTTCTGACTTATGGCGCTCAGGTGCCAGTGGTCAAGATCGGTCGCTTGGCGGGGCAGTACTTCAAGCCGAGAAGTTCGGCTTTGGAGACTCGCTCGGGCGTGACCCTGCCGTCCTATTTCGGTGACGGCGTGAACGGCATGGATTTTGATGCCGAGTCCCGGCGGCTCGATCCGGAGAGGCTGGTGGCGGCCTATCACGCGTCGAGTGCGACGCTCAACCTGGTTCGTGCGTTCACCCAAGGGGGATACGCCGACCTGCGTCAGGTGCATGCCTGGAATCAGGACTTCGTGCGCGACAGCACGGCGGGGGAGCGTTACGAGCAGGTCGCGGGGGAGATCGATCGGGCACTGGCGTTCATGCATGCGTGCGGGGTGGATCCCGAGGAGTTCCGGCGGGTCGATCTGTACGCGGCCCATGAGGCATTGGTGCTCGACTACGAACAACCGCTGGTCCGGATCGATTCGCGTACAGGTCGGCCGTACTCGGTATCCGGTCACTTCCTGTGGATCGGTGAGCGGACCCGCGACCCGGGGGGTGCACACGTGCAGTTCGCGGGGCGCATCTCCAACCCGATCGGAATCAAGCTGGGCCCCGACGCCCGGCCCGAAGACGCAGCTGCCCTGGTGGAACTACTGGATCCGGACCGCAAGCCGGGCCGACTGACGCTGATCACCAGGATGGGGGTGGACCGAATCGAGGATCGACTCCCTCCGCTGGTGGAAAAGGTCCGTGCCGGGGGCCATCAGGTGGTGTGGGTCTGCGATCCGATGCACGGCAATACCAGGACAGTAGCCGCCGGGCACAAGACGCGATTGTTCGACGACATCGTCGGGGAGGTTCGGAAGTTCTTCCAACTGCATCGTGACATTGGCAGCAATCCTGGCGGAATACACATCGAGTTGACCGGTGATGACGTTACCGAGTGCCTTGGTGGCGCCGTCGGTATCGAGGAAGTGCATCTGCCGGAACGGTACGAGACGGCGTGTGATCCCCGGTTGAACCGCGAGCAGTCTCTGGAGTTGGCGTTCCTCGTCTCGCAGATGCTGTCGTGATCAAACCCCTCCCAAGATCAAACGATATTGATGGTGATCGTTGAACCGCGGGGAGCTTGGGAACCACCCCCGGGGTACTGGGAGTAGACCCGGTTGAACATGACCACCGGGAGTTGATTGCGCACGACCACGTGGAACCCGGCCGCCTGCAGCTTGGCCTTGGCTTCGGCCGTGCCGAGCCGGACGACATCAGGGACCGGAACGGGGGGAGGGCCCTTGGAAACCACGATGGCCACGGTGTCCTGACGGTGGATCATGGTGCCGGTGGTTGGGGTGGAACGAATGACTGTGTCGGCGGGCACCGAGTCGGAGTATTCCTCCGTTCGGTTGATCAGCAGGCCGGCCGCGTCCAGGGCCTTGGTCGCTTTGGCCGTCGACAGCCCGGCCACCTTCGGCATGGCCACCGGGGCCGGCCCCTTGGAGACCACGATGTCGATTGGTGTTTCGCGTTTGACCCGCGTCCCTGGTGCTGGGTCCATTTTTGTGATCCGGCCCTCGGGGACCTTGTCCGAGTGTTGCTCTGATACCGATCCCACCCGCAGTGTTTCGGCGGCCAGGGTGCCGGCGGC
>JAUYKX010000265.1 GCA_030699055.1 Candidatus Nanopelagicales bacterium | reverse complement strand
CGTATTCCCGGCCGTTGATGGTCATCGTCATCTGCCCGAATGGGTCGGGTGGCATGTGAATGACGTTTCCGGGTTCGCTTCGGACGTAGCCGGAGACGCAGTACGCCGAACCGCCGGAAAGCGGCACGGCCTTAACCGATACGTCCGATGTCGGCGTGTAGCCGAAGGCAGACAGGCTCTCTGTCGAAAGGCCCGCGTAGGAGCCGTTGGCCGCTCGATACTTGCCCGCTGCCGTTGAGGCCGCATCCAACTGCTCCGCCACGACCCATTGACCCTCGAGCATCCCGAACAGAGAACGCACGAACACAGCGCCACTGGTCAGGGTCATTACCAGGGCCACCAACCACACGATGATCCCGACGACACCGGTGATGATCCCCGCCGTAGCGGTACCCGTGCCGGTTCCCGCCCGCTTGGCCTTGCCTCGGCCGATGATTCCCGTGATGACGGCGGCAGCTCCCAGCACGACCCCGATACAGAAGATCACAATCGAACAGATCCCCAGCACGAGAGAGACAGCGGGCAGAGAGGACTTGCCGGGTGTCGGCGATCCACCAGGCTGATACGTGGGCGGGTAAGAGGGTGGATACGCGGGTGGATACGCGGGCGGTAGATCGCTGCCGTGCGTCTGATCAGTCATTGCCCACTCCTTCAGCCCTCGGGAGACCCTCGCTCCGCGTGACACAGCGTAACCACTACCCCGACGACACGAGGATCCGAAGCATCTCAAAGGACCCAAAGCCACCCGAATCGGACTGTGACGAACCACATGCGCGCCCTATATGGCCGAATTGCCCAAATTGTGGCTCGTACGGTCGATCGCATGTCTGAAAAAAAGCGATGGACTTCCGCGAGCACCCTGGCAATGGCGACCGTAACCGCAGTAGCGGCAACCACCCTGATCGCCGCTCCCGCCAGCTCGACTCCAAGTTCGAAAAACCGACCAACAACCCAGGCTGCCTCTTCGATCAAGGTGGACCGAACCGAGCGCGAACGCATCCGGGCCCAATACGGCGTCTACCCCCTTCCCATCGGACGCCGGGCAATCGAGCGTTGGAAACTCGGCCGGAAGGGTCTGAAGCGCATCGCGGCCGCTCGCCGATTGGCGGAGAGCCCCAAGGGACGTTCGGTGCGCAAGTGCGAGAGCCATCACAACTACCGACTCGTCTACGGCTCCTACTACGGTGCCTGGCAGTTCGATCGCCAGACTTGGCTGAGCAACGGCGGTGGTCGCTTCGCCCGAACGGCCAACAAGGCACCTTCCTGGGCGCAAGACCTCATCATGTGGAAGACACACCAGGCTCGCGGATGGCAGCCTTGGGGTTGTGCCTGACGCAGAAAGCCACAATCACGCCGCTGACCCCGGAGCAACGGACGATCTCTCCACGGGTCAAGCCGTCGACCATGGCCCCCTATCCGTCGAGAACCGGCGGCAGTCATTCGGCGCGGTCGCCTCGGACTACGACCGTTACCGTCCCGGCTACCCTTCGGCCTTCCTGGAACGACTGCTGGTTGGGAGCGGAATCGGGCCGGGCTCAACAGTCCTGGACCTGGGGGCCGGCACCGGCCAACTCACCAGGGCGCTGATTGGGCTCGGCTATGAAGTCATCGCGGTGGAGCCCGACGACCGGATGAGAGCCGTACTGGAGGCTCGACATCCCGCAGCCCGAGCCCTGGCCGGATCGGCGGAGGACATCCCATTGGCCGACTCCACGGTTGACGCCGTGGTCGGAGGTCAGATGTGGCACTGGGTTGACCCAGGCCGCGCCGTTCCCGAACTGGAGCGCGTCATGAGCTCGGGGGGTCGGCTCAACGTCTTGTGGAGCATGCGGGACGACCGGGTTCCATGGATCCGGCGCTTAAGCGAACAGGTGGTACTACCAGACCCGTATCGCCTGTTCGATGACGCGGTGGTGCCGGAATTCGGGGATCCGTTTGGGCCGATGTCGCGCGACGAGTTCGAGTTCACCCACGATCTGGCACCGGATGATTTTCTCGCCGGGCTGGGCACGCTGTCGACGGTCACCCTCGCGCCGGACCGCGACGAGCAACTCGCCCGCGCGGCAGCGATGGTCGAGTCGGACCCCGACCTGGCCCACCTCGACCTGATCCGAGTTCCATACGTTTGCAAGTCGTTCTCCGCATCGAGATGCTGACGCCTTGAACTTCTCCGCCGTCTTCACCCGGGCAACCACCTGACCATCGCATTTCCGATGGCATCAGACAGGCCGGATAGGGCAGGGTGGCGCCGTGACCGAGAAGAAGGCGGCATCCAACGCCGCAGCAGCAGATTGGCAGCCCTACGACACCGGCGCCATGCGCCAGGCTCTGGCCCGCAAGGACTACAACACGGTGATCCAGGAGGTACGCGCGGCGTTTGCCGCTGACCCGATGGCCGCCATCGCCGACCCTGTGATCAACAATTGGCTGGGCATTCGCTATCGAAACATTTTTCTGGATGAAGCCTCGGTTCACCGGGATGCGATCAAGACTTCACAGTTGCCTCTCCCGTTCCGCCTACTCGATCCGCGTTCGCTGCGTCAACGGGTGGCCCAACGCATGCTCCGCAACTTCAACGAAAGCGAACTCGACCTGGATCTGCCGCCCGCGCAACCTGTCGGCTTCGGCAATACCACCCTGCTGTTCTCACCCGGTCTGATCACCGGATACCTACCAAGCCTCGGCTTCCAGTACGTCTTCCCCATCCTGCGCGAACGTTTCGGAATTCGGATCCTCGCCTCCGACTCCCACCCCGTTCGCGGCTGCGAAGCCAACGTCGCGGACCTGGAGAACGCCATTGAGCGCGGTATCGGAGTCGATACCAACATTGATGCCGACTTCATCACCGCCGCCGACAACCCGACGCCTCCCAAGGACATTCTGGCCATCGGGTATTCGAAGGGCACACCGGACTTCTTGACTCTCATGGTTCGCCGCCCTGATCTTGCCCCGCGAATCCGCGGCTTCATCGGCTGGGCGGGCGCTTTTGGGGGTTCGTACCTGGCCAACAGCGCCCTTGAACAAGTCGATCAGATGGAAGGGGTCAATCGCCACGCCAAAGGCTTGGTCGGAGACGCGGCGAAGGCCCTCCTCCAGCTGACTCCGCTGATGGCTTTCGGCCACCTCGACCGACGCCTCGACGAATACGATCTGCATGGAGCCATCGAGTCGCTGACCACCGACTACCGAAGCCGATTCAACGCCGAGAACGCGAATCTGATTCAGGAACTCGGAGTGCCACACTTCTACTTCTCGGGCTCCACCTCGATGATGGAGGTGGCCTGGTTCAATCGCCAGGGGGAAGTTGAGCTCGACCACTACGACCAGCTCAACGACATGCAGCTCACACAAGCCCAGGCCAAGCCGGCACTGGCGACCGCACCTCACCTGGCCATGTGGCACGCGAACCACTGGGACATGTCGTACGCCCGTTTTCCCTGGTACAAGACCATGGGATCGCGACACCTGCGACACGATTTCGCCCGCGAATCCGCCATGGCTTCGATCATCCTGTTGATGAGCGAGCTGGGCCTGATCAACTAAAGGCCGGATTCCGTTGGAGTCCGGGTCAGAGATCCAGTCCCGTCAGCACCAGAACTCGCTCGTAGGTCAGATCCGTCATGGCCGCGAATGGTCCTTCCCGACCGACCCCGGAATCCTTCACGCCTCCGTACGGCATCTGATCAGCACGGAACGAAGGCACATCGCCGATCACCACCCCGCCAACTTCGAGTTCACTGTGGGCCCGAAACGCCGTCTGGATATCCCGCGTGAAGACACCGGCCTGCAAGCCGAAACGAGAGTCATTCACCAGGTCGAATGCCTCGGTCGACCCTTGGACGGAGGACACGGTCATCACCGGGCCGAAGATCTCCTCGGTGCTCACCCGGGCCGTCCGGGGTGCGTTTACCAGCAGGGTCGGCGTCATTTCCGCTCCTCGACATTGGCCACCGACCAGGACCTGAGCCCCAAGATCCGCCGCTTCGGAGACCCACGACTCAACCCGTTCAGCGGCCTGCTCGGAGATCATCGGACCGACAACCACTTCGTCGTCCCAAGGCGATCCGGTCCGCAAGTTGGCGATCTTCTCGACCAATCTCGATACGAACGGCTCGTAAATACACTCGTCGACAATCACCCGTTGAACAGAGATGCACGACTGGCCGGCCTGGTAGTTGCCGAATGTCGCCACCCTTCGGGCAGCCCAATCCAAATCGTCGCCCGTCCCCCAATCAGCGAGCACGACTGCGGCCGCGTTCCCCCCGAGCTCGAGCACGACGTGCTTTCGGGGCACGGCGGCCTGAATCTCGTATCCCACTCGTTCGGAGCCGGTGAAAGAAATGACCGGCAAACGCGGATCCTTGACCAACTCTGCCGTTGCCACATTGCCCAACGGCAGGATTGACCAAGCACCAGCCGGCAAGTCGGCCTCGGCCATCACGTCACCGAGCAGCAGTGCGGTCAGCGGCGTGGCTGGAGCCGGTTTGAGGACTATCGGGGCCCCGACGGCAATCGCCGGGGCCACCTTGTGGGCCACGAGGTTCAGCGGGAAGTTGAACGGAGCGATACCCAGGACCGGGCCGTGCGGAAAACGCCGGACCACCGCCAGCCGCCCGACCGCCGCCGGGTCTGTGTCCAAGCGTTGCAGGTCACCTGACCAGCGACGCGCTTCTTCTGCCGCCCAACGGAAGGTGGAAGCGGCGCGGCGAACCTCGGCCCGAGACCACATCAGCGGCTTACCGCACTCGGCAGTGATCGTCTTCGCGAACTCCTCGGCTCGGGCAGTGATTCCTTGCGAGATCGCATCCAGCGCCCCAGCCCTGCCTGCCGCCGAGGTGCCCGCCAGTGCTCGCTGTCCGCCCACCGCAGCCGAAACCGCCGCTTCGACCTGATCCGTCCCCGGTTCCCAATAGGCACCCGCCAGCGAACCGTCGTGTGGACTTCGGACTTCGACCACCCGAGCGCCCTCAACGGCCTCTCCGGCCAGCCAGAACCGGATCGGCAGTTGGCTGCTCACCTGCCCACCTCTTCCTTTACCGACTCGCTCAACACGTCAAGACCTTCAATCAGTAGTTCGTCATCGATCACCAAAGGCGGTAGCAGTCGGATCACGTTTCCGTAGGTGCCAGCCGTCAGAACAATCACACCTGCTTGAGCGCATCGCTTGGCAACCCTGGGAACCAATCCTTCGACCGGTTCAAGAGTTCCCGGTTCGGCGAACTCAATCGCGATCATCGCACCCCGACCACGTACTTCCGCCACGATGTCGCACTCGTCAGCCAGAACCCCGAGGCGACTTCGCATGAGGTTCTCCAAGTGGCGCGCCCGGGCGTTAAGGTCGAGCTCTTTCATCGTGGCGATCGCTCCCAGAGCCGCCGCGCAAGCTACTGGGTTCCCGCCGTAGGTGCCACCGAGTCCTCCAAGGTGAGCGGCGTTCATCAAGTCGGCCCGACCGGTCACGGCGGACAACGGCATCCCGCCAGCCAAACCCTTGGCCATCGCCACCAAGTCGGGAACCACCCCGTCGTGCTCGGATGCGAACCACTCGCCGGTCCGACAGAACCCGGTCTGTACCTCGTCGGCAATGAACACGATTCCGTTGTCGCGCGCCCAACGGGACAGTTCCGGCAGAAAGCCCGAAGCCGGAACGATGAACCCTCCCTCGCCCTGAATCGGCTCGATGACGATCGCCGCGATGTTCTCCCCTCCGATCTCGGCTTCCATCCGCCGGATGGACCGGGCGGCGGCCTCGGCGCCAGTCAAACCATCGCGCAAGGGGTACGAGTTGGGAACGCGGTGAATATCTCCGGGTAACGGCCCGAACGAGTGCTTGTACGGCCTGTTCTTTGCGGTCAACGCCATCGCGAGACTGGTTCGACCGTGATACGCGTGTTCGACAGCCACGACGGCCGCCCTCCCCGTCGCACTGCGAGCCACCTTCACCGCGTTTTCGACCGCTTCGGCACCGGAGTTGAACAAGGCCGTGCGCTTATCGTGGTCGCCCGGCGTGAGGTCGTTCAGTTGCTCACACACTTCCAGGTATGCCTCGTAACCGGCCACCATGAAGCAGGTGTGGATCAGACGTTCGCTCTGATCCCGAATCCCGGCCACCACGTGCGGCGCCGAGTTGCCCACTGACGTGACGGCGATCCCGGAACCAAGGTCGATGAGTGAGTTCCCGTCGACGTCGATGACAACGCCGCCACCGGCGCGATCCACGAAGACCGGTACCGCCGCGCCCAGAGCCGAGGAGACGGCCGCCCGGCGCCGCTCGTTCAACTGAATGGAATTCGGACCGGGAACGTCGGTCACCAACAAGCGCCGTTGAGGCAAATCCGGCCCACCGTGCTCACTCACGTCGTCTCCTCACCGAATACCCGGACCTGGCCACTACCTCGACTCCCTCACCTGCCATTGCTGCCCATGCCCATCCCGCAGCAGAGTCAAATACGGCACCGCGTCGAATGCCTCCGGTCCCAACACCCCGGCCCCACCCCAGACGGATGACCCAAGCAATTCCAAGGCCACGACCGGATTCATCGCGGTTTGCCAAACCACAGCCTGGGTTCCGTATTCGCGCATCGTCCATTCGTTGTCGGCGACGTGGTAGAGGTACACCTCTCTCGGATCGCCGTTCTTACCCCGACCGGTCACCCAGGTGCCGGCGCAGGTCTTGCCCGACATCCGGTCGCCGAGTGTGGCCGGGTCCGGCAGGCAGGCGGCAACAACATCCCGGGGGCTCACGTCCACTCCACCCACTCTGACCTTGTCCGTCCGGTCCAGCCCCAACTTGTGCAGGGTCTTGAGCACCTCGATGAACTCATCGCCCAGGCCGTATTTGAAGGTGACTCGTCGACAGTCGATCCAGCGGGGAACGAGCAACACCTCCTCGTGCTCCACGTTCACACACTCGACCGGACCGATTCCCCCGGGGAAGTCGAATACCTCGGGCTCGCTGAACGGTTCGGTTGTGAACCAGCCCCGATCTTTCTCCCAGATGATCGGCGGATTCAGGCACTCCTCGATTGTCGTCCAAATGGAGAACGAAGGCGCGAAGTCGTAGCCCTCGACCAACAAGTTCGCCCCGTCGCGAATGCCGATCTCATCGATTTCGCTGAACAGGTGGTCGGCCGCGTAGCGCGCAAACACATCTGCCAGGCCGGGTTCAACCCCCATACCGCAAAGCGCCAACAGCCCGGCTTCCTCCCATTGACCCGCTCGCTCGAACTGGTAGTCGCCGAGTTTCACCCCGGTTTGCGAGTACGGCTGGTGCGCATTTGGTCGCGACAAGCTCATTGCCGTGTCCAGGTAGTTGGCGCCGGCAGCGAACGCTCCATCGAAGATGCCGGGGACGAAACGGGGATCCACGACATTGAGCACGTGGGTAATCCCTTCCGCCCGGCATAGATCGGCCACTGCCGCCGCATCGGACGCGTCAAGCTGAGCCGAGGAGAATCGCTCATCGCCGACTCGGTCCACGATCCGTCGCGCCCGATCAACGTCGTAATCGGCCACCACCATCTTTTCGAAGAAGTCCCGCCTGGCGGCAATCAAGCCGGCGGCCGTGCCCACTCCCCCAGCCCCGACAACCAGTACTCGCATCTGCCCTCCCCTAGTCATTTCGGCCTGACCCGACCTTCTTCACGGTGTCGCCCGCCCTGCCGAGCACTCGGCGGCCGCATTCCAGGGCCACGGTATTGACAATCCACATCGATATCGGGAACAAACGCCGGTCGCCAACCCGATCGGACTAACCACCCCCGAATCACAGACGAACGGCCAACGAACCCGGCGACAGCGCGCTACCGTGCTCCGGGTGGACGGTCCAGCAAGCTCGACCACTGGTGACTTGCGGTCGAAAGGCCTGCGGCGCAACGCCCTCGGCCTGCTGAGCAGCGTCACGATCGGCTTAGCCTCCACGGCTCCCGCCTTCTCCCTGGCAGCCACGGTCGGCTTCATCGTGATCGTGGTCGGCACCCAGGCACCTGCCGCGATAGTCCTGGCGTTCATTCCAATGGCCTTCATCGCGGTCGCCTATCGAGACCTGAACCGGGCAATGCCCGATTGCGGTACGACTTTCACCTGGGGCACCAAGGCTTTCGGCCCACACATCGGTTGGATGGGCGGCTGGGGTCTGGCCATTACCGGCATCATCTTCATGGCCAATGCCGCCGACATCGTCGGGCACTACACCCTGGAACTAGTCAACCGCCCCGACCTATTGAACGACAAGGCCGCAGTGTCGGCCATCGGAATTGGCTTCATTCTGATCATGACCTGGGTCGCGTATCGCGGGATTGAGGGCAGCGCCCGACTACAGCAAGCCCTCGTGGCTTTTCAGGTTCTGATGTTGATCGGAATGTCAATCCTGGCTCTGGTGACAGTGGCTCGCGGCGGCGGCATGGCGGGAGCACAGGGGTTCTCGTGGGCCTGGCTAAATCCATTCCTGTTCGAGGACTGGGGGTCGTTCGTCGAGGCCATGCTGCTGGCGGTGTTCATCTACTGGGGCTGGGACAGCGTCCTGGCAGTTAACGAGGAGACCGAGGACTCGGACAAGACGCCGGGCCGAGCGGCCCTGCTGAGCACCGTTCTGCTCCTGGGGTGCTACTTGTTGGTCACGATCGCTTTGCAATCGTTTGCCGGTACCGGCGAAGAAGGCCTGGGCAACCTGGATCACGCCGACGACGTATTCGGCGTGATCTCCGAGCCGCTGCTCGGTTCCTGGGGCGCACCGCTGCTGTTGCTGACCGTGCTGGTGAGTGCGGTTTCCTCGATGCAAACGACGATCCTTCCAACCGCCCGCGGAACCCTGGCCATGGGCGTGTACCGAGCGCTGCCCAAAAGATTCGCGAAGGTTCACCCGCGATTTCTCACGCCATCATTTTCGACGATCATGATGGCGGTGGTGAGCATCGCCTTCTACTTCGGCTTCAAACTGATCAGCGACAACATGCTTCAGGACACCATCTTGTCGATCAGTCTTTCCATTGCCTTCTACTACGCGATCACCGCTTTCTCGGCCGTTTGGTACTTCCGGCGGGAGTCGTGGCGTCGACCTCGAGACTTCCTGGTCCAACTTCTTCTTCCACTACTCGGGGGTATTGCCCTGGCCGCGATTTTCGTTCAGAGCGCCATCGATATGTGGCAGCCTGACTACGGTTCAACCACGCTGCTGGGCATCGGCGGGGTCTTCGTGGTTGGAATCGGATCGCTGCTGATCGGCGTCGTACTGATGTTCATCTGGCAACTGACGGCACCGGCCTTCTTCCGCGGCGAGACCTTGCGCACGGACACGCCCGTGCTGGCACCCGATCCCGACTAGTCCAAGGCCGACATCACGTGCTTGATGTGGGTGCCGAGTGTAGGAATTTGGTGTTGGATGAGCGTGTTCGTATCGAGGTGATGCTGGACCGGGGTTGCTCGCAGGCCGAGGTCGCCCGCGAGTTGGGGGTTCACCGCTTGACGGTGTGCCGGGAGAACAGGCGGCGCAGTTGGAGCCCTGAGTCCGTTGCGGCCGTGTACACGCCATACCGGCCCGAGTGGTTGAATACCGGCCCGTGAACCGGGCGCGGCTACCAGGCCGGGCAGCCTTCGTCCAGGTCGCTGATGAATACGGCGTGCTGTGCGGCATGGACGGCGTCGTCCGGGTCGACTCAGTGCCTGCCCGCGGAGTCGTGGATCTTCACGAGACGTAGCTTCGAATGGCTTCTCGGATCGCCTCTGAGCGACTCACGTGATCGTGATCAGCGCGTTCGGTCAGGGCGGCCAACAGGTCGCCATCGATGCGCACGGGCACTATGTGTGTTGGTCCGTGTCCCAGGGGTTTGCGACCGCGTTTGCGGAGCCGGTCGATGTCGTAACCGCGTTCGGCTTCATCTGCCCAGGTTTTGATGTCCTGTTCGGTGACGGTCTTGCCGCTGATCTTCTCCACACCCAAAGCGTAATACGAAAATGTCTGGAACGGGAAGTCCCGGGCACTTCGCTGCCAATCAGTTCCGCCCGGCGGACGGGCCGATTCCCGGTCATGGTGCGCTTTTGGCTTGCGCGGCCTGGATGGTCCGGTACACCGTGGCCCGCCCGACGCTGAACAGCTCGGCGAGTTCGGCGCTTGTGTGCCCGCCGGCTTCGTGCAGGGCCAGCAGGTGGGCTTGCTGTTTGGCGGTGAGTTTGGGTTGCTTGCCGCGAAGCCGACCGTTCTTCTTCGCCACGCGCATCCCTTCCCTGGCGCGCTGACTGATCAGGTCGGCTTCGAATTCGGCGAAGACGCTCATCATCGAGAACACCATTTTCCCGATCGGATCTGTCGGGTCGTAGACCGAGCCGCCGAGACTCAGACGGGCTTGCTTGGCTGTCAGCTCGTCGGCGATGTCGCGCGCCGACCGGGCCAGGCGGTCAAGTTTGGTGACCACCAGGGTGTCGCCGGGGTGATTGCAGGCGGCGAGTGCTTCCCGCAGACCGGGACGTTTGCGGTTGGTCCCGGTCAAACCTTTGTCCATATATATGTGCGCCTCGCGGACACCGAGACCCAGCAGCGCATCACGCTGAGCGGTCAGATCCTGGGAATCAGTGGAACAGCGGGCGTATCCGATCAGCAGGTTCGCCATGGCTCACATCGTGCCCGTTTAGAACCCCGCTAGCGAGAAACTCACCGGGCGGGTCTTACGAGACTTTCCGGTGTGGGGGATCGCCCTGTTTTGCGGGCGGGTGTCCGGTGTCTCGTTCGGCGATCCCCAAACGAACAGTGTCGCGGTTGGCCCTGCGGTGTCGCAGTCCAAACCCGACACAACTCACCCCGACGAGCCAGTAGGCGGATCAACATGCCCGGTCCAACCGCTCCCATCCCAGTAACGCAACTGCCCACCCAACCCGGGTAAGGCCCAGGGATTGCGATACCAACCAGCCGGACAACCAACCATCCCAGTGGTCGGAACGGTTGCTCCGATCGACATCAGTCGGGACAAGTAGGGTCTTTGTCCAACGCTGATCAGATACTTGCGGCCGGCAATCCGTACTCGGTCATAGCGAACACCACGGTTCACGATCGTGATCTCTGGTTGACGGAATACGTGCGATCTCCTTGACGGGATCGAGCCCGTCGGGGCTACATTCCATACCTCTATGTGTGCCGCCCTCGCGATGACGAATCTCGGCCTCGTGCATGACAACTCGAGAAACAGCAACCCGCTGAGAAGCATCCAGACGAAACCACCAGCGTTGGCCCGCACGAGTTCGTCGCAATCAACGTCGGCGAATCGGCGCATCACTTCCAGGTATCGATCATGGATATCGGCGGCGCGCGATTTCCTCATGGCAGTGATCCCAACTTGTCGATCCAATCCGAATCCCCGTAGACGAGCCCGCCGCCAGGGACGACTCCGATGACGAACCGGGCGCCCTGGTCACCCGCTCCGCAGTAGGAACCGCAGTCATTGGTCAATGCGGTGATCTGTCTCGCCCCGCGAACCATCCGTGCTGTCCCAGTTCCAACTTGGTATGTCGAGTAGGCCGTTCCAACGACTCCACTCACGCCTTCAGTGAGTGGAATAGATGCGATCCCCGTCACGAGTCCGACAACACCCGAGTTGATCTTGGAGAGCCCGTATCCGATGTTGGCGACTCCGGCGGCGGCTGTTCCCCAGTCGCGTTGGGTGATCGGTGCGTTCCTTGCAGCTTCCTTCTTGGCCTTGTTGTAGCGGTTGGCGCGTTTGAAGTATTTGACGGCTGTGGACGCTGCTTTGCGGATGCCTCTGGTGATGGTGTTCGCCACCGTGCGGAAGGTGGTCGCCACGGCGCGAACGGCGGTGGTCACGGCGGACACAACTTTGCCGAAGAACCCGCCGACACTGAATTGCCCGGTGAGGTCGTAGTTGTTGACTGGGTCAACCGGGTAGGTGTATGGGTTGGGGTTTCCGCCGGGGACGGGGTCGAGGGTGAGGAATCGGCCGGTGTTGGGGTTGTATTGTCTGGCGCCCATGAGGATGAGTCCGGCTTGATCGTCGGTGGATCTTTGGGCGGCGCCGACCCAGCCGTAGGGTTTCGGTGCCGGGCTGGTTTGGACGGTCCCGTATTCGTCGGTGGTGTTAATGCCGGAGATTTGCGCGGCCGACACGTTGGTGGTGTTGGGGATGGTCGCGGTGATGTCTCCGTGCGGGTTGATGAGCATCAGGTTCGCCGAGGTGGCCTCGGTTCCGGTACCGGTGGCCTGCAACGCCAAAGCACCACCGGGCCCGTCGATGAACCTGGCCCACGAACCACCGGTTTCACTCCATGCGGGTGAATCCCCGGTGTTGTCGAACATGCTGGTCGTGGTCACGGTGGTGCTGCCGGTGGTTGTGGTGGTGGTGTCGGCGCGCCCGAGCGGATCCAAACCCCACGACTGACTCGTGGCACCAACCGTTTGGGTGGCGACCTTGTCCGTGGAGTAGTACGTGGCGGTCAGGTTTTCCCCGCCGGGGTTGGTGGTGTCGATCGCGGGGACGGTGGTGGTGCGACCCAACTGGTCGTACGTGTACACCCCGTTTCCGGCACCCGCCCCGGTGACGGTGGTGGACATCAACTGAGAGATTGTGTTGAAACTGCCCGTGGTGGTCGCGACACTCCCCGCCGGGCAGGTGGCACCGGTGGACACGGCCGTGTTGGTGGTGCGGGTGAGCCGGTTGAACGCGGTGTCGAACCCGTAACCACGACTCGTGCACCCCGCCCCCTGGTAATCGGTGACACTGTTCAGTCTTCCCGCCCGGTCGTAGCCGTACATGGTGTTGCGCAAACCGTAAGAGCCGGCCCCGACCAACTCCACGACGCGCCCCCAACCGTCGCGGGTCTGCGACCAGAACAACATGTTGGCCCCCGTGTGATCGGTGTACTGCTTACTCGTGAGCGCCCCGACCGGGTCGAAGCCCATGGCCGCCCCCACCCCGTTCGGGTACGACACGTTCGTCGGGTTCGCGCCCGCGTCCCACCCGACGGTGAACCCGTCGGGCAAACCACCACCAACACCGGCGCTCATCGAGGTGATCAAACCACGATGCTCGGTCGGTGTGTCGTACGTGTACGTGTAGGTGCCCTTACCGTCGAAACGCGAAACAACCCGCCCCGCAAGGTCATAGGTCGTGGACGAGTTGTTGCCGGAGGCGTCCGTGTAGGAAACCGGTTGCGCCCACGAGTCGAAACCGGTAGTCACGCTGCGACCGGCTGCCGTGACCGAGATGGGCAAACCCGTGGTGGGCGCGTACGCGGTGCTCGCCGAGGGTACGGCCACGTCCCCGGGATTTTTCGACTCGATCGTCGTGCCCGTGGGGCGGCCGGCCGTGTCGAAAGTGTTCGTGGTGGAGCGCACACCGGCACCGGCCGCGCTCACGTTGTTCATGGTGAGCACATTGGCGAACCAGTCGAAGTTGGTGGTGGTCGTGTTCGGCAACGAGGTGCCACCGGTGGGTTGCGCGGCGGGACCGGACTGGCACGGTGCGCCTTCCCACTCCGGGTGGTTGTCGCAAGCGTTCAACACCGCGGAAGCATCGGCGGTGTAGTACACGTTGTTCGTCGTGGCCGCCGTGACACCGGTCGGGTCGGACGGGGGCCTGGACTGGGTTGCGTGCCCGAAACCGTCGTACACCACCTGCGACACCAGATCCGGGCCCTGCCCGTTCATCGCCACCGTCGTCGTGGTGGCCTGGCGCAGCACCCAACCCGAAACCCCACCGGACACCACCGCATCGTAAGCCGTGGTCGTGGTGTGAACGTCAACATCGGCCCCCGGCCCGGAAGAGGAGACCACCGAGATCGCGGCTGTGGCCGTGGTCACCAGTTGGGTGCCATCGAGTGCGAACTGGGCCTGAATGTTGGCCGGTTGAGCGCTCAACCCCTGGTTGTACGTGTTGTGCCCGTGAACCCGAACGGACACCGTCCCGGGGTCAACCACACTAGCGGCGGCCGGGGTGGCGGGCGGCGCGGGTGCGGCCCCGGCGAACATCGGCCCGGGCACACCCGCCGGACCCGGTTCGGGTGCGGGCGCGGGCGAAGGCGGGGGCGCGGTGGCGGGCGGTTTCGGGCGGCACCTGGCCGCTCGTTTGCCACCACAACCGGTTTTCGGCCTACCCTTCCCCTTCCCCTTCCCCTTCTTCCTCTTCCCCTTCCCCTTCGCTTTTGCTTTGGCTTTCGCCTTGGCCTTCGCCTTGCCCTTCGCTTTTGCTTTGGGTTTCTTGGTCTTCGGCTTGGCCTTGGTTTTCGCCGTGGTGCCGGGGGTACTGCCGGTGGTGGTCGGACCGGTGGTGCGGGCCGTGGTGCCCGTGGTTTTCGTGTTCGTCCTCGACCCGGCAACCCCCGCCCCGCCAGTGGGGATGGTGGTGGCCGGGGCCGCGGTGACCGGACCCCACGTGTCGGTCACCACCCCGGGGTTGTTTGGGTCGTAGACGGTGGTCGAGGTGAGCAGTTCGGCCCGGGCGGCCGAGTCCCCGGTTGTGGCGCACACGATCGGGGGCAGGGCGCATGCGCTGGTCGGCTCCGGCAGGGCCGCGGCCCGGTTACCCGCCGACAAAGTCGCCACGACCTGCCCGCGCAAGTCGTACTCGGTGGTGGAAATCTGCCACCCCCCGGCCCCGTACCCGGCCGTGTTGACCGCGGCACCCAGATTGTTCAGGTACACCAAACTCGCGTACGGCCAGTCCGCGGCCGCAGGCGCCGCAGGGGATCCGGACCAAACCAGATGATCCGGGTTCGGGTAGAACACACCCACCCCGGAGGCCGGGGCGTTGTCCCAGTCCTGACCCCACGCGGCCACGGTGGTCGGGTCCATCGCCGGTAAACCACCACCTGCACCCAGGTTCAACCCGTAGACCACGAACGTGGAAGCGGTGCCACCGGCGGGTGCCGGGCGATCGACCTGCAACAGTCTGCCGGACACCCCCGGCTCGTAGGTGAACGAGAACGCGGCCAGGGAACCGTCCGACGACGGCGGGGTCACACCGGCGAGCACCGGGTCGGTTGTGGTGCCGGTGTAGGTGTACACGGTTTTCAGTGCCCCGGCCGACACTGCGGTCAGCTGCGGGTTCCACACCGCCGCCAACAACCCGGTGCTGGTGTATTCGTACTGGGACAGGGTTTTGGTCACCATCGCCGACCCGGCCGGATCCCATACGGTCACGTCCACCCGATCGACCTGGTTCGCGAACGCCCCCGTACCGGTCGGGGTGGGTGTGTTCGCCGGGGACAACACCACCGACATCACCTTGCAACCGCGCCGGGTTAGTGCCCCGACCGGATCAGCGGAGCAGTTCGTGGCGGTGCCCCCGGACACATAACGCCCCGTCGCCGCGTGGAACACCCGCGAATCCGAATCGGAACTCGGGGTGTGCGTGAGATAGCCGACCGATCCTTGCAGCAGGGGGGCGGTGTCCGCGGACACGGTGAAACCCAGGTTCGGGCTGGTACCCGACACACTCCAAGTCGTTGTGGCCCCCGACGGGCCATTGAAGGTCAGCTGACCGGTGGTCTGGTTCAACACCAGACTGGTACCGTCCTGCGCGGTCAACCCCGAACCGTTGAATGTTTGATCACCGGATGGGTCCGGGCCGGTCGCGGCGACGTAAAGGTCGGTGGAACCATCCGGGTGATTGAGTGCGATCAGGTTCTGGGCCGCGACATACACCGGGGTCGCGGCCGCCGCCTGCGAGGCGGCCGTTGGCAGCGGCGAGGACCACCCGGGCCCGAAAATGCCGGTGCTGCCGGTGCCCAGTGACAGCCAGGTGCGCCCGGTACTGATCGACGTTCCCGGCACGGTCGCATCCGTGGCCTCCAGCGACAACTCACCGGTGGACAGCGACACCGAACCCGGCCCGGCCGGGGCGGTGGCGAAGTTGGCGCCGAACGCGTGGGTAACCCACTGCAACTGTTGGGTTTGGGTGCAGTTCGCGGTGCCCGACCCAGTCCCGAAACACACCCTGATGTTGATCACGTTGGGGCGGGTGAACACCGTCGCATCGGGCACCCACGTCACCGCCCCGCCCAACGACACCACCGCCCCGGTCGTGGTTGTGTTACCGGAGGCGTTGTTCGCCCACGACGAGGTGCCGGACGTGTACGCGCCCGGGGCTGACGCCCAAGCGCCGGTTGCCGGGTTCTGGTATTGCACGTCGGCGGTGGTGGCCGGGGCGGTGCCCGAAGCGGCGATCGGGAACCCGGTGCCAGAACGCGCGTCGATACCGGGGTTATCGAACCCGGCAACACCGGCGCCGAAGTCGAACCGGGACACCACCGCCGACACGTTCCCGGCCGCATCCACCCCCTGGGCGGCCAATTCGTGCCAACCCGGTTGAATGGTCCACCCCCAAACGGCTGAGGCGTTCGGCCCGGTGGCGGGCAGCACCGTTGTCGGGCCGCCGTCGAAACCGATCCGGTACGCGACCACGTCGTTGTCACGCGGGTCATGCGCGAACGTGAACGTCGTGGCCGCCCCGGTCACAGCGGCGGTGTTCCACGCACCGTTGGTGAACGTGCCCCCGCTGGTGATCGTGACCGTCCCGGGCGGGTCCGTGTCGATTTGGAACGCCGGACCCTGCGCGTACTGGGCACTGGTCAGACCGCCTGCCTGCGAGTACGCCCGCCATGTGTACGCGCCGCGCTGCGCCAAATCCACACCCACCGTCACCGATTGGGGTTGCCCACACGGACCCGACCCGGATTCGCCGCCCCAAACCTGGGTTTCACCGGAATACACCCCGAACAGTGCCGAGCAGGTGCCACCGTCTGGGCTGTTCGGGGTCGCGGTCAACGTCGGGGTCAGCGTCGAAACCCAACCATCCGGGGTGACCCCGGGCACCGACAGGTTCGTCGGGGTCGACGGGTACGACGTGTAATTGATCACCAGTCTTGGGGTTTGGTAGGGGCCACCCCAGTTGGATGAGCGAAACTGCCAGGACGCGTTGAATTGGGTCTCGTCGGCGGCGATCAGGCCCACCCCGTTGTTCGCCATCCCCCCCGAGGTCCACGCCTGCACGATCGACGTGACGTTGATCCCGTTCGAGCCGCCCATCCAGTCCGGTGGGCAACCGTTGGCACCGTTCGCCGAGTACACCGACGCGGACGGGGATGAGTACAACGGCGGTTGCGCCTTGTACGGGCCTTGCGCCTGCCAGGTCATTTTGTTCGGATTCCAGGTTCCGGTTGCCGCCGGGTACACCATCATCGCGCGCGCCACACATGACTGCGACGCCCAGTTCCACAACATCAACTGCGCGGAGTTCACCACCGCGTTGGACAGGTTCGCGCCCGGGAAACGCAGGTATGAGCGGGCCACACCGCCGGTGAACTTGCCGACCATCAACTTCTTCGATGTCCCGAAGTTCGTGGTCGGGAAATTCGACTGGACATACGTGTCCTTATCCGGCCCGATGACCACCGCGGGGTCGATCGTGACCGGGAACACCGTGGCCGGGTCGTTCAGAAACGACGCCGCCGGGGACAAGTGCAGCACCGTGGAGGATCCGGACCCGGTGACACTCAACGGCACCCGGGTTTGGTGTTGCGCCTGCCCGTACTCGTCGGTGGTGTTATCGAAGGCGATCGCGGACCCGCCCTGCCCGACGAGGCGGTTCTTCGCGTCGAACAACTGCACCCCACCACCCTCATCATCCGCCGCGACACCCATGCGCAACCCGCTCAACGCGAACGGCAGGGCAATTTCGACCGGGCCGGTGGGGCGGGTTTTGAGCACCACACTGGTCTCGAACCCGGTCGGCAGGGCCGCGACTTTCAGGTCCGTGCCCGCGGCGGCGTCAACGTAGGTGGCGACGTTGTCGACCAACGCCGGTACCGGCAGGGCGCTCGGCCAGTTCAGGGCCGCCGACACGGTCGCACCGGTCGGATCCGGATCCACCCCCACCGGATCGGGTGAGCCGTTCATACCCGCCGCCGCCGCGCCGAGAGCTTTCCTGGCCACGGTGAGTGAGGCGGCCGGGTCTGATCCGCCCGCCGACAACACCACAGCCGCTCCCGGCCGGGTCGGCTTCACAATCCCACCCGTGCTGGTCAAAGTGGTGTCGATTTCAGCCCACGACTTGTCGGCCTGCTGAACCCGACTTGGCTCCGGGGTGATCGTCCGGGTGAGGGTGCCGTCAGGGTTCGCCACCACCTTCGTGAAGTGATCACCCAGGTTGTTCACCTCCACCCCCGTGCCCTGCGAACGGGCCGCCACCTGAGCGGAATACATGTCCGGCCTCGAAGTCACCGGCACCGACGCCGCCGCCGGTTCCCCCTCGGCCGCGCTGACTGGTGCCGTGCCCAACACGGTCGCACACAACGCCATCGCCAGAACCGGGCCCAACCCCACAGCCAACCGGCTCAACCGACCGATGCGGGCCGTCGTGCCGGCAGTGCCGCTCATGCCCGTCCCCCGTTCCCGCACTCCTCTCGCCCGGCCGGGCCGACCCCGTCGGTGACCCGGACCCGCACGTGTGCGTCGTCGCCGGGCACGCTACCGCCGATCAACTCACCCATGCGCGGCGAACGAGTCACGGCCGATCCGGCGGGCGCGGCAGTCGCGGATGTGGCAGGGTGCCCCAAGCGCACGCGCTCAACGAGGGACGGGAACCATCAGCCATGCCGCTCACGCCAACCCGGCCGGGACACCGTGCGGTTCATGGTCGGCGCCG
>JAUYKX010000262.1 GCA_030699055.1 Candidatus Nanopelagicales bacterium | reverse complement strand
AACCCCGACCGGATCGCCGGCCAGCAAACCGCGTCGTTCGAGATCGTGGACCAGCTCGGCTTCGCACCCGACATCCACTGTCTGCCAGTGGGCAACGCGGGCAACATCACCGCGTACTGGGGGGGATACCGGCGGTATGCCGATGCCGGCCGGGCCTCGCTTCCGCGAATGTGGGGATTCCAGGCGGCCGGGGCCGCACCGATCGTCCATGGCGCGCCGGTCAAGGACCCTTCGACCATCGCCACAGCGATTCGCATCGGGAATCCAGCCTCCTGGGATCAGGCGCTAGCGGCCCGGGACGAATCTGGTGGGGTCATCGAGGCCGTCACCGATCGCGAAATCCTGGCCGCGTACCGGCTGGTGGCGGCGCGCGAGGGTGTGTTCGTCGAGCCCGCCAGTGCGGCCAGCATCGCGGGACTCCTGCTGAGGCACGGGGCTGGATTACTGGACCCCGGGCAGAGAATCGTCTGCACTGTGACCGGCAACGGGCTGAAGGATCCGCATTGGGCGATCTCAGGCGCACCCGATCCGATCAAGATCGACCCGATTGCGAGTGATGCGGCGCGTCACCTCGGACTGGCCTGATCCGATGGGGGGAGACCTGCGCCCGGTTGGGTGTGAGGTGCGGGTACGGGTGCCGGCCACCAGTGCGAATCTGGGGCCCGGTTATGACTCTCTGGGCTTGGCGCTGGACCTCGTTGATGACCTGTCCGTCCGGCGGGAGGAGCCCGGGACGGGTTTGCGAATCGAAGTATCGGGGGAAGGGGCCGGTGTTGTTCCCCTCGACGAGAACCACTTGGTCATCAGGGCGCTGAGGGCTGGCCTGGCCTCGGTCGGTGTTGAAGTTACCGACCTGACTTTGGTTTGCCGAAATCGGATACCGCACGGCAGGGGACTGGGGTCATCCTCGGCGGCGATTGTAGGCGGGCTGACGCTGGCCCGAGCGTTGCTGCGAGAGGGAGAGCGACGACTCGACGAACAACACCTGCTGACCTTGGCCACCGACATCGAGGGTCATCCGGACAACGTCGCTCCAGCCCTGATGGGGGGATTCACCATCGCCTGGATGGAGGGCGAAACCGGTCGGGCAATCCGCTGCGAGCCGCATCCTGAGCTCGCTGCCGTGGCCTTTGTCCCGGCGACGAGCCTGTCGACAGAGTTGGCCCGGGGATTGTTGCCCGATCAGGTCCCCCGGGACGATGTGGCGTTCAACGTGGCCCGAACCGGACTGCTCGTTCACGCGATCATTCACGATCCCGGGCTGCTTTTCGCCGCAACCGGTGACCGTCTTCATCAGGACTACCGCCGAGAGGCCTATCCGGCTTCTTGGGAGTTGATGCACTCTCTGCGGTCAGGGGGTCAGGCGGCGGTGATTTCCGGGGCCGGCCCAACCGTGTTGGTCTTGGCCCAGGGTTCCGACAAACTGCCGACCATCTCGCCTGCCGGTTTCACCCGGCAGGTCTTGGCGGTCAGACCATTGGGTGCTCATTAGTTGACTGGCGACTCTCCGCGTTGCGTAGTGCCTGACCGGAAAATGGATCGTTGAGGGGCGCGAGGGCACTTTTCGTGAGTCCCGTCGGTCTGTAGACATCATGATGCCTGTTCGGTAGCATCAGAGTATGCGTACGACTCTTACCCTCGACGATGACGTTGCCGCCCACCTCCGGTCGGCCGCGCGGAGATCGGGGAGGCCGTTCCGGGAGATTGTCAACGAGACCATCCGCGAGGGCCTGGCCGCTCGTGACCGCACCCGCGACAGCACCCCGTTCAAGGTCAATGCCCGCGATCTGGGTCGCCTACAGCCCGGGATATCACTGGATAACATCGCCGAACTCCTGGAGACCATCGAAGGGCCGATGCACCGGTGATCATGATCGATGCGAATTTGCTGCTGTACGCCTACAATCCGCGAGCCGCCCAGCATGAGGCGGGCAAGGAATGGCTCGAGTCCGCCCTATCCGGGGCCGGTCTCGTCGGATTCGCCTGGCAGACCATCTGGGCATTTCTGCGGATTTCCACGAACGTCCGGGTCTTCGAGAGGCCCCTCTCCGCCGCTGAAGCAGTCACCGCGGCGTCAGGATGGTTGGAGCGCCCCCATGCTCGCATCATGGAGCCGGGCGAGCGCCACCTGAGCATCCTCAGCGGCCTGCTTCAGGAGGGCCAGTGCGCCGGGCCCCTGGTCACGGACGCCAGCCTCGCGGCCATCGCCATCGAGCACGGCGCGGTGCTCTGCACGACCGACCGGGATTTCACTCGCTTCGGTCAGTTGAAGTGGCAAGACCCGATCAAGTGAGCGATGAGACTCACGAATAGTGCCCGCGAAACGCCCTCGGTGCCTGAGCTGTTCGCTCCAAGCCCAACCCCTCAGGGCATTGATCCTTGACAACCGACCCTGGAGACGGTGTTGCGCTTCCGTCTTGATTGCCGCGTTGTCACGCGATGAGCCGACAGGTGGTACAGTGAAGACGCTCAACGGGCGGCGTTTAGATTCTTGGGCGATACCGCAATCAGGCAATCTTCGGATTTATTGTTTTCGAGATCCCTTTGATGATGCTTCCCGGAGCAATCCCAATCTGGATTTGCTGAGCAGGTATTTGCGCAATCAATTTCGCCCAATGCCGACCGTTTCGCTGTCTGTGGCGATTCGGAAATAGAAATAGTTGACGTGCTCATCTGGGAGTGCGTCCCACGTCCACGAAAGGACGACGAGCGACAAGTGACTGAAACGACAATGACTGCTGAGAATCCGGCGGTTTCCGGCAGCCAGACCAATAACTCAGGTGCTGCGGGGAACGGCTCACGCCTGACCGGCATGCTGTTGCCTGAACTCAAGAAAATGGCCAGCGGTATGGGGATTTCCGGCGTGTCAGCGATGCGCAAGAGCGACTTGATCACGGCTATTCGAGACCAAGAGTCTCGCCGTTCCCCGAAATCGGCGGCAAAGTCCGCGCCCGCAACCTCGAGAACCAAAGAGACCGACGCAGAGAGCACGACAGAGGCGAAACCCGATGGTGGTGCTTCGGCTGACGAGAAGCCAGCCGGTCGCGATGACAGTGGCAATGCCAACAGTGGCGACGAGGCGACCCAAGCCAATCGGGACTCCGGATCCGCCAACGGCGGAAATCGGAATGGAGGAGGTCAACGGCCTGGTTCCGGGGGCGAGCCCCGAGACGACGAAGCGAACCGCAACGGCAACAACAACCGGCGTCGGCGGCGCGGCCGCGAACGCGAGCGCGGCCGTGAGAGCCGTCCTCGCCGCGACGGTTTAGAGGACACGTCAATCAACGAAAGCGACGTCCTGCTGCCAGTGGCGGGCATTCTCGATGTTTTGGAAAACTACGCATTTGTCCGCACATTGGGTTACCTCCCCGGCCCGAACGATGTCTACGTGTCGCTGTCGATGGTGCGGCGTTACGGCCTGCGCAAAGGCGATGCGATCACCGGATCAGTTCGCCAGCCACGGGAAGGCGAGCAGCGCCAGAAGTTCAACCCACTCGTCAAGATTGAGACGGTCAACGGGGCCGATCCGAATGCGGCCAAGGATCGGGTCGAATTCGGAAAGCTGACTCCGCTCTACCCGCAGGAGCGGCTGCGGCTCTCGTCGGAAGATGAACCCAACGACCTCACGGCCCGGGTCATCGACCTGATAGCGCCGATTGGCAAGGGGCAGCGGGGATTGATCGTTTCTCCGCCGAAAGCCGGCAAGACGATGGTCATGCAGCGCATCGCCAATGCCATCACCAGGCACAACCCGGAATGCCACCTGATGGTGGTACTAGTTGACGAGCGGCCCGAGGAAGTGACCGACATGCAACGGTCGGTCAAGGGTGAGGTGATTGCTTCAACGTTCGATCGCCCGGCGGAGGACCACACGATCGTCGCGGAACTGGCGATCGAGCGAGCCAAGCGACTGGTCGAGCTGGGTCATGACGTGGTCGTTCTACTCGACTCAATGACCAGGCTGGGGCGCGCCTACAACCTGGCTGCCCCGGCTAGCGGCCGGATTTTGTCCGGTGGCGTGGACTCGACGGCGTTGTATCCGCCCAAGAAGTTCTTCGGTGCGGCTCGCAACATCGAGAACGGTGGATCGCTGACCATTCTTGCCAGTGCGCTGGTCGAGACGGGTTCGAGGATGGACGAAGTGATCTTCGAGGAGTTCAAGGGCACAGGAAACATGGAACTCAAGCTCGACCGTCGACTGGCCGACAAGCGGATATTCCCCGCGGTCGACGTCATCGCGTCGGGTACCCGCAAGGAGGAACTGCTGCTGGCCCCCGACGAGTTGAAGATCACCTGGAAACTGCGACGGGTCCTGCATGCCCTGGACGTTCAGCAGGCGCTCGAACTGTTGCTCAACAAGCTCCGGGTGACCGGCAGCAACTATGAGTTCCTGCTGCAGGTAGCCAAGACCACGCCTCAGTCGTCAGCCTCTGAGTCCGAGTACATCGACTGATCGGCCCCTCGGGCTCAACGCGTCGGCGCATGTCACACTGTTGCCCGCCTTCGGTTCACGCCAGCCGACCCGGCATGGGCGACCCGGAAGCATCAAGTGATCAGGAGTAGATAGTGAAACCCGATATTCACCCCGCCTATGTGGAAACAACTGTGACCTGTAGTTGCGGAAGCACGTTTGTCACTCGCAGCACGGCCCCGGACGGCGTCATCCATGCCGAGGTCTGCAGCCAGTGTCACCCCTTCTACACCGGCAAGCAGAAGATCCTCGATACGGGCGGTCGCGTGGCTCGGTTCGAGAAGCGGTTCGGCAAGATGGGCGCGGGCGCGACCAAGAAGAAGGACTGACCGGCGTCCGCGGCGAATCGGTCGACGGACGGTGGTGACCGCATGTTCGAGCGTTGCGAGCAACTGATCGCCGAGAACGCTGAGTTGGAGCGGTTGCTTTCCGACCCTTCTCTGCATGCCGACGCGCGCCAGGCTCGTCGGGTTGGCAGGCGTCACGCCCAAATCCGCCCGATTATCGAGTCCTATCGTGAATGGCTTCGGCTGAACCAGGATGTCGATGCGGCGCGGGAATTGGCTGGCGAGGACCCGGCGTTCATCTCCGAGGTCGCCTCGTTGGAGGCGGCGCTGGAAGCTACTGTCGAGCGATTGACGGCCTTGCTCGTCCCCGCAAACCCGCTCGACGGCTCCGATGTGATTATGGAGATAAAGGCGGGAGAGGGAGGCGCGGAATCGGCTCTGTTCGCCGCTGATCTGATGCGGATGTACGTCAGATTTGCCGAGCGACACGGATTCGCGATCGAGGTCTTGGACATCGAGGAATCCGACCTGGGTGGCATCAAAGATGTTTCGTTGGCGGTCAAGGCTCGAGGTGTGCCCGAACCGGGTCAGGCTCCTTTCGATCTGCTTCGGTACGAAGGGGGCGTTCATCGGGTCCAGCGCGTGCCGGTGACCGAATCGCAAGGCCGCATTCACACCTCCGCAGTCGGGGTGCTCGTCCTGCCAGAGACCGAGGACATCGAAATCGAGATCAACCCGGCCGATCTTCGTATCGACGTGTTCCGATCATCCGGCCCCGGGGGCCAGAGCGTGAATACGACCGACTCGGCGGTGCGGATCACGCATCTGCCCACCGGTGTCGTCGTGTCGTGTCAGAACGAGAAATCCCAGCTGCAGAACCGCGAGCAGGCGATGCGGATTCTACGGGCGCGGTTGCTGGTCCTGGAAGAAGAACGGGTCGCGGCTGAAGCGTCCGCCACTCGTCGCGCTCAGGTCCGGACCGTGGACAGGTCGGAGCGGATCCGGACTTATAACTTCCCGGAAAACCGGGTTTCCGATCACCGGACGGGCTTCAAGTCTTACAACCTCGATCAGGTTCTGGCGGGCGAACTGGATGCGGTGGTGCGTTCGTGTATCGAATCGGACATGGCGGCCAGGCTGTCCGATGTCGGGGCCTGACCCGCTTCCGGGCGGCTCGAACCGCCTCGATGACCCGCAGTCGCTGTCGCGACTGCTGTCCGCCGCGACCCGGGAACTTGCCGCCAACGGAATCAGCACCCCTCGGGCTGACGCCGAGTGGCTGGCTGCCCATGTCCTGGGCGTTTCTCGGGGAACTCTGGCTTTCCGAAAATCAGTGACCGACTCCGAGGTGACCGGACTGTGGGCCCTGATCAATCGTCGGGCGGCGCGTGAGCCCTTGCAGCATCTGACCGGGGTCGCCGGGTTTCGCCGACTGGAGTTGGCGGTCGGGCCCGGCGTGTTC
>JAUYKX010000258.1 GCA_030699055.1 Candidatus Nanopelagicales bacterium | reverse complement strand
GGGGGGGGGGGGATCGCTGATGACGAGGCTGGGTTCAGCCTGGTAGAGGTGTTGATCGCAATACCGATCATCGCCATCCTGAGCGTGACGGCGTTGTACGTGGTAACGCAATCGCGTTCCAACGCCGGTCGCCAGCAACTTATGGACCAGACCAATCAGCTGATCAACGTGGCAGAGTGTCTTGAGACGACATACTCGCAAGCCGCAGCGGATACCCCGTATGCTGTAGCGGGCACGGACTTCACTGGCGGTGCCACGCCGGAAACGAATTGCGGGTGGCCGAAGATTGACATGGCGGCCGTCCCGAACGATCAAGTCATTGACGCGATTGTCACTGTCGGTACCGGCGCGGCGAACTGGCGCGTGGAGACGTCATACGACTGGGATACTGATGGAACGGCCGACTTCGCCTGCATCTACGCGAACAACGAGACGCAAGCGCAACTGGTTGACACAGTAATCGCTGGAGCCAACGTCGGCTTGGACGCCAACTCGGCCCCTGGGGCCGCTAGTCGCCAGACCAACACGCTGTACTGCGGCGCCTACTCGGCACCGGCGTAGGCCAGTCGTTGCGAGCGACCGCCTAGGTGCTCGTAACATGGCCATCGTGTCGAACTGTGGGGCCCGGATCAGATCCGGGCCCCACAGTTGCGCCGGGGCCGAGTCCGCGATATTCGTCAATGCCGAACCCGATTCGCAATGAATCGCCACAAGGCCGGAGCCGAGTTGACCGGAAACCACCAGCCCAGGTCACATCCCGGCGGCACGGAGCCGACCCCCTCCCAGCAGCGGCTCGCGCAGCTGCTGGCCCAGCACGGATTCATCGCATCCATGCATGTCAACCAAGTCATTGCAAACGCCGCCGCCACCGGGAGAACCGTGGCGAGCCTCGCGGAAGCAGGCATCCCCTCGACGACTTTGGCCAGTGCCGCATCAGTCGCCTACGGTCTACCGATCGTGCGTCTGGAACAAACTGATCAGCATCCCGATCTGCTCGCGCGCTGGCCCGCGGACGAAGCGCGCCGCTTCCTGGCCATTCCCACGGGTCGGTTGAGAGACGGCACAGCCGTCTTCGCCGTAGCTGACCCCGAGGCCCGCGACCTGTCCGCAGCGATCACGGCGCGGATGGGGGAAAGTGCGGTCCTTGAGATCGCCGACGCAACCGCCCTCAGGGAGTTCATCGCCGCCGTGTACGCCACCTCAGTCGATGCGAGCCAACAGGTTTCGGCCTACGAATTGGTGCATGCCCCGGGTGAGTCGGCTGATTCGGGCCCTCAATCGGCTGAGATTGCGGCCGCACCCGTGGTCCGCGTGGTTGACCAGATCATCGAAGCCGCGGTCGACGGCCGAGCCTCGGATATTCACTTTGAACCGGTCCCGGGGGGATTCAGGATCAGGTACAGGATAGACGGGGTATTGATCGAGGCGCTGCGACTCCCAGCGGCCATGGGTGAGGCCGTCGTCAGGCGGATCAAGATCCTGGCTCAGATCAACATTGTGGAGACCCGACGACCCCAGGACGGGAAGTTCACGGTCACGCATCACGCTTCCGGTGGTGCGGCCATCGATCTTCGCGTGGCAGTCATCCCGTCGGTCCGCGGAGAGAAGGCCGTCCTGCGCCTACTCCATCGCGGCAGTTCGTTCTTCTCGCTTGAAGAACTGGGGATGCCTCCGGACCTACTTGAGGCGTATCGCGCACTGATCCGGACTCCGCACGGCCTCGTAATCTGTGCCGGCCCCACAGGTTCCGGGAAGACAACCACCCTTTACGCCTCGCTGCTGGAAGTCAACGAGATCGGAAGAAATCTGGTTACGGTCGAAGATCCGGTGGAAAGGCTCTTCGATTCGGTGACTCAGGTCCAGGTCGACACGGCCGCGGACGTGACATTCTCCCACGGCTTGAAGGCCCTCCTGCGCCAGGATCCTGACGTGATCTTGGTCGGCGAGATTCGGGATTCGGATACGGCGCGAATGGCCATGGAGTCCGCGCTGACCGGTCACCTGGTGCTCTCGTCCCTCCACGGCATGGACGCGGCCGCGGCGCTGCACCGCCTCCTCAGCATGGGCCTTGAGTCATTCGCGATCTCCTCTGTTGTCTCGGCGGTGATCGGGCAACGCCTCGTCCGCCTGTTGTGTCCGAGATGCACGACCCGGCACACCCTCACAAGAGAGGAGGTGGCGTTCGCGGCGAAGGCATCGATGACACCCGATGTTTTCGATTCGTATCGGGGGGTCGGATGTGGCTACTGTCAATGGACGGGTTATCGGGGACGCGTTGGCGTCTACGAAGTGTTGATCATGACTGAGGCGATGGAGGAACTCGTATTGCGAGGCGCTTCGGCGAGCGAACTGCGTGAGCTCGCTGTCAACCAGGGAATGGTCCCGCTACAACGGGCGGCACTCGAACTCGCCGCCGCGGGAAGAACCACAGTCCACGAGGTCATTCGTACCGTCGGCTCTCTCTGAGATTGGTTGGACATGGAGACAATCGATGACAGACCAACGACGTTCAAGTATCGATACAAGGCACTGGGGGCTGACGGCCAGACGATCCGGGGAACGATCCACGTAGAGACACCGCAGGGCGCGCGCAATCTGCTCGCGCAACGGGGACTCACGCTCACCGACCTTCGGCGCAGCGGTGGAGCCCGGTTCAGTTCGGGCAGGAACCGGCGTCTCGCGGTCATGCATTTCATTCAGCAATTGGCCTCGTTCGTTGACGCTGGGGTCCCGGTTCAATCCGCACTGCGGGCGCTCGGTAAACAGATCGGACGTCCCGATCTTCGTCTCGCGGTGCGGGACATCACCGCCCGGGTGGATCAGGGTGAAAAACTAAGCATGGCTTTCGCCACCCACCCGGACGTTTTTCCCGAGTTCATGGCCAACTTGTTCGTAGCGGCGGAAAGCACCGGTGACCTGGCGGCGCCCCTTCGGCGCCTGGGGCGGTACCTGGAACGCGACGCTGATTCCCGCAGGGACGTGCGTCAAGCAATGCAATACCCCGCGATGGTCGTTCTGATCGGACTCGCCGCCGCCATGGTCATAGTCTTCTTCGTCTTTCCTCAACTGCAGTCCAGTCTGCGAATTCTGCGGGTGGACATGCCGACCCTCCCCGCCCGAATATTCGCTGTTGCCGAATTTGTCCGGAGTAATACAGGATTCCTGGTTCTGGCGGTTGTGACGGTTCTTGCGGTTGTGGTGGTGTTGTTGAGGACCGCACCCGGTCGTCGGGCCCGAACCAGATTCGTATTGCGCACTCCACTCATTGGCGACATCCTCAAAGCCGCCGCGATCGAGCAGGCAAGCAGACTGCTCGCCCTGATGATCGGTTCGGGCGTGACGGTTCCGAATGCTCTGGACATCACCGCGATGGCGTCCAGGCATGAGGGTTACCGTCGCGCTCTGCTTCAAGTCCACGGCGCGGTGACCGACGGCGAGTCCATTGCGTCCGCGTTCGCCGACACCAACTGCTTCCCTCCTCCGGCTGTGGAAATGGTCAGCGTCGGCGAGCAGAGCGGCCAACTTCGACAGCAGTTGGACAACTGCGCCGATTTCTATGAGAAAGAGCTGACGTACTACATCAAGCGCTTGACCGCCTTGATCGAACCGATTGCCCTGGTCGTGCTGGGTCTCGCCGTTGTCTTTTTCGGAATCATCATCATCATGGCCCTCTACGGGTCGCTAGTTCAGATCGGACGCCCGTTCTGAACGAGCCTTCCCCGGAACCACGAAACGACTACCGGGGACACGACGCGGTGACCATGGCCGAATTCTGGAACTGATTGGACTTGGAGTCCGCCGCCAGGGTTGGGCGACATTCCAACCGAGCGGACCCAGCTACCGGACCCGGCGACCGTGTGGGCTACCGGCTACGGGAGATCAAGTAGCGCTCGCATCCGGAAAGGGCCAGGATCCGACCATGAAGCACCTCACTCAGCCCGCTCGCGGGCGACAGGTGGCCGTTGGACTTGCCGTCGTGACGTTGACCGGTGCCGGCGCGCTCTCGGCTTGCGGGCAGAAGGCGGAAGACGAAGTTCAATCCCGCATGCAGACATCGGTCGATCGGGTCTATGAGCAATACCGAGCCGGCCACGAACTTCCAGACGGCGCCGGAGTGCTGGTCCGGATCGCTACTCCCACCGGGACGTGGACGGTCTCGTCGGGGATGCCGCCGGGAACCAGCGCCGATTCGCATTACCGGATCGCCAGCGTGAGCAAAACTTTCACGGCCTCGTCGATCATGCTGTTGCAGCAGCAGGGCAAGTTGAAGATCGATGATCTGGTGACCCAGAACATCCCGGGAACATCCGAACCCTATTTGCCGAACACACCTCAATACG
>JAUYKX010000256.1 GCA_030699055.1 Candidatus Nanopelagicales bacterium | reverse complement strand
AGTATTGCTCGCGCCACCATCCACCTGGCCGTCGCAACGCACCGACACCAGCTATGCCAGCGTCGGTGACACCGAGGTCGACGCCAAGGTACTCAAGCGAATTCGTGGGCTACTCGCCAAGGCCGAAGCCACCAACTTCGCTGAAGAAGCCGAGATCTTCACCGCGAAGGCCCAGGAGTTGATGACGCGATACGCGATCGATTCCGCACTGCTCCACAGTCGCGCCGGGGTCACCGACACGTCCGTGAATGCACGACGCATTCACATCGAGAACCCGTACGTGAAAGAAAAAGTTCACCTCTTGACCGAGATCGGCGAATCGAATCGTGTCAGGACGGTGTGGTTCAGCGATATCGCGCTCGCGACCGTCGTCGGCACTCCGGTCGACCTTCAGCAAGTCGACATGCTGTTCACTTCGCTTCTTGTACAGGCAACCCGTGCAATGCAATTCGCCGATTCGAGCAATCGCGGCGGCTCCCGCACCACATCGTTCCGCAAGGGGTTCCTGGCCGGTTTTGCCAGCCGAATCGGACACCGCTTACGCGACGCAGGCACCAAAGCCACAGCCGAAGCGGCCGACGCAGCATCGATGGACGTCGCGGATCTTCTACCGATCCTCGCCACCACGTCCGAGGCTGTCGACGCCGAATTCGATCGACTGTTCCCGACAACCCGCAAGACTCGCGGACGCTCCGTCGACGCCGAAGGCTGGCACGCCGGCCAGGCCGCAGCCGACGACGCCAACCTGCGTCCCGGTGCGCCAGCAGTGCACCGCTCCCGCTAGTCCTTGCGAGCGGCCAGAACCGTCTCGTACAACTCACGCTTGGATACTCCGGCCGTCGCGACCAGAGCGCAGGCGTCCTTCAAGCGCGTTCCCCCCTCGACCAGCCTTTCCACCTCGTCGACAAGATCGGCAGGATCGGATGCCACCAGCACGGCGCCTTCGAGCACCACCGTGATCTCGCCGCGAACACCCTCGGCCGACCAGGCAGCTAACTCCCCGAGAGTGCCGCGCTTGACCTCCTCGTAAGTCTTGGTCAATTCCCGGCACACGGCCGCGCGCCGATTCGGCCCGAGAACTTCCACCGCATCTGCGAGGCAGTCGGCAAGGCGATGGGGTGCTTCGAAGAACACACACGCTCGCTGCTCGGTTGCCAAGGCCGAGAGCCACGTCTTGCGCTGCCCCTGCTTACGCGGTGGGAATCCGTCGAAGCAGAACCGCTCCACGGGCAATCCGGAGAGTGCCAGCGCCGTCGTCACCGCCGACGGACCGGGAAGGCACGTGACGGCGAGGTTCTCGGCCACGCAGGCGGCAACGAGGCGGTATCCAGGATCACTGACAGACGGCATGCCTGCGTCTGTGACCAGAAGGACGGTCTTGCCTTCGGCGACGTCGGCGACCAGTGCAGGCAGCCGCGAAATCTCGACCTGATCGTAGAAACTGACGATCTTTCCGGTGATGGTTACGTCGAGCGCGGACGCCAGAGACTTGGTGCGTCGTGTGTCCTCCGCAGCGACGACGTCGGCGGTTGCGAGAGCAGACCGAAGACGCGGAGACGCGTCACCGACATCTCCCATGGGTGTTGCGGCGAGTACCAAACGACCAGTCATGCCTGACAGCCTACGATTGCCAGGTGACTGTGCAGACGGACGAGCGGCCAACGCCCGCCACGAGCGATCGGGTAGTGCGTAGTCCCGGGCCGCTGGTACCGGATCCTGATTTCGGCCCGACCGACAGATTGCGCGGCTGGATCGTCACCGCTTTCATCACCGCCATCGCGGCAATCACACGCTTCACGATGCTCGCCTATCCGACCGACGCCGGCACTCCGGTCTTCGACGAGAAGCACTACGTTCCGCAGGGTTGGCAGGTTCTCACCGGCGGCGGCATCGAAGACAACCCCGGCTACGGATTGGTGGTTCACCCGCCGATCGGCAAGCAGATGATCGCGATCGGAGAAGCACTCTTCGGTTACAACGGTTGGGGGTGGCGATTCTCGTCGGCCCTGGTCGGGACACTGATGGTCTTGCTCATCATCCGCATCGTGCGCCGCATGACGCGCTCCACGCTGATCGGCGCCATTGCCGGAATCCTGCTCATCGTGGACGGCGTCACCTTCGTCTCCTCACGCCTGGGGATGCTCGACATCTTCCTGGCTTTCTTCGTCCTCGCCGCTCTCGGATGTCTGGTGGTTGATCGCGATCAAGTCCGTGAACGGATGGCGAAGGTGTACGAAGAAGGCCGAATCGATGATTCGGCCTGGGGTCCGCGACTGGGTTTCCGTTGGTGGAGGTTCGGCGCCGGCGTCATGCTCGGTCTGGCCTGCGGAACCAAGTGGTCCGGCATGTACTTCAATCTGTTCTTCGGATTGCTCAGTGTTGCCTTCGACCTGTCAGCGCGCCGCGCATACCGCGTGCAGCGCCCATGGGTCGGCACCGCCGTTCGCGACAACGGACCCGCTCTGTATGCGCTGGTGATCATTCCGCTCGGTGTGTACCTCGCGAGCTACTGGGCTTGGTTCACCAGCGAGA
>JAUYKX010000254.1 GCA_030699055.1 Candidatus Nanopelagicales bacterium | reverse complement strand
AACCCGAAACGCTCCACGGATTCAGGCTAAAGCCGACTTGCGTGATCAGCGTTACGCCGAAATGGCGATGCTGCAGGAGCGCGCGGTTCCGGTCGACCGGCTGGCCGATGCCTCGGCTTGGCTCCATCGCGCTGGCGGCTGGGGCGGGAACATCATTGCCCCGCATCGGGCCGCCCATCACCATGCCAACCTGCTGCTCGATAACCGGTTGGTGGCGTTGTCGCTGTCCTTGCCCCGCATCTGCAACGATGGCGAACTAATTTCGTTTCTGCTGCTTCAACGGGCGGCGCGCGGCCACCTGACCCGGATCCCCTTTGCCAAGCGCGCCTGGTCGTCGTCGCTGGGGCCAGCGCTCGACCGGGTTGGTGCGGGGGTGTCGCTGCCGACGCCGGTCTGTCCGTATCGCGTACCTCCCCCGCTCAAAGAAATGCTGAACGCCCGACCGTCGAACTGGGCAGCTGACACTCTCGTGTTGCTCGAGCCAACTTTGCGGGCATTGGCGCATGCGCATCGTGATGCGATCCCGTTCATCGACATGGGGTCTCTCGACCGCCGCCTTTCGGCTGTTCGCGATGGCAAACCGCAAGAGCCGCTCGCGCTGATCGCCATGTTGGGTTTGGCCACGGTCCTGCTCAGCGCGCAGTATTCGACACGCGTGTTCGACCGAGATCAATGTGACACCGTGGTCGATGAACTCAAGAACGAGTTGTGCGGCGAGCAGTCGATCGCCCCGGGCCCGACGCCCAGCGCTGAGTGCCAGGCCGAGATTGAGATTCGCGACGTTGCGCTGGCGGGCTTCTGTGTGGCCGACCAACGTCAGCGGCAATGGGCGGAAAAGATCAAACCGGCTGGAGTCAGACCAAGTCGGCTACGGCGGATGGGGACGCGGCTGCCCGGGCCCCTGCGATCGGTCGCGAAACGCGCGCTCGGCAGGCACTGAACCAGACTCGGGGAGCGTGTCGGATGAAGGTTGAGATGCCCCGACGGTAGTCGTCAGTCCCACCGGGGTTTTCATCGCCCAGGTCTCTCCCGTACACTCAGCAGTCGGTTCGTTTGCCGATGTCGCCCGCCTACTCCCATCCCTTCGGGATCGGGGCACAGGTGTGCGTGTCGGATGGACGGGCAGATCAGGAAACCGATCGGAAGGTGAAGCCAGCCGTATGGCAAAGAAAGAGGGTGCCATCGAACTCGAAGGCACTGTGGTCGAGTCGCTACCCAACGCGATGTTTCGGGTTGAGCTCGACAACGGCCACAAGGTGCTGGCCCACATTTCGGGGAAGATGCGGATGCACTACATCCGGATCCTTCCTGACGACCGGGTGGTTGTGGAGCTGTCGCCCTACGACCTGACCCGGGGACGAATCATCTACCGATACAAGTGATCGAGTTCACCAGCCGGTCGCATCCGCACGAGAAAGAGAACCAGTGAAGGTCCAGCCCAGCGTCAAGAAGATCTGCGACAAGTGCAAGGTGATCCGCCGGCACGGTGTCGTGATGGTGATCTGCGAAAACCCGCGGCACAAGCAGCGCCAAGGCTGAACCGCGAACTAAAAAAAATACCGTTGTCCGACCCTGGATGCCGTCGCCATCGGCAGCCCAGACGACACCCCCGGCGCGAAGGCCGGGGACCCACCCGGGCGGGTGGGACAGGCAGCGGCCCCGAACACCTTCGCCGAACTGGAAAGGTATCCGCCTGACATGGCTCGATTAATGGGAGTTGATCTTCCGCGCGACAAGCGGCTGGAGATCGGGCTCACCGCAATTTTCGGTATTGGGCGCTCCCGGGCGCGAGAGGCATTGGCTGCCACTGAGGTGAGTCCCGATGTGAGGGTTCGCGACGTCCAGGAAGCTGATCTGATCAAGCTCAGGGACTACATCGCTGAGCACTTCGAGGTCGAAGGTGATCTGCGCCGCGAGGTCCAGGCCGATATCCGTCGCAAGGTGGAGATCGGCAGCTACCAGGGGATACGTCATCGTCGTGGTCTGCCGGTTCGGGGACAGCGGACACACACCAACGCCCGCACCCGGAAGGGTCCTCGGAAAACAGTCGCCGGCAAGAAAAAGGCCGGGAAGAACTAGGTGAAGGACAACTAGACGATGCCACCCAAACCTGGCGCCAAGAAGGTCCGTCGCAAGGAGAAGAAGAACGTCTCCGTCGGCCAGGCGCATATCAAGAGCACTTTCAACAACACGATTGTTTCGATCACGGACCCGTCCGGCGCGGTTATTGCCTGGTCTTCGTCCGGTCAGGTCGGATACAAGGGCTCGCGCAAATCCACCCCGTTCGCCGCCCAGCTCGCTGCCGAGGCGGCGGCTCGCCAAGCCATGGAGCACGGCATGCGGAAAGTGGATGTGTTCGTCAAGGGCCCGGGTCAAGGGCGTGAGACGGCGATCAGGTCGCTGCAGGCGACCGGGCTCGAAGTTGGCGCGATCCAGGACGTGACCCCTGTTCCATTCAACGGCTGCCGCCCCAAAAAGCGGCGCCGGGTCTGACGGCTAAGGAGTATTGATGGCCCGCTATACCGGACCCGACTGCAAACGCTGCCGCCGGGAGAAGACCAAGCTGTTCCTCAAAGGCACCAAGTGCGACGACGCCAATCGCTGCCCGTTCGAGAAGCGCCCATACCCACCGGGCGACCACGGTCGCGGACGGGTGAAGGAGAGCGAGTATCTGCTTCAGATGCGTGAGAAGCAGAAGTGCGCTCGGATCTACGGAGTGTTGGAGAAGCAGTTCCGCAATTACTACGAAGAGGCGACGCGCAAACAGGGTAAGACCGGTGATGTGCT
>JAUYKX010000251.1 GCA_030699055.1 Candidatus Nanopelagicales bacterium | reverse complement strand
AACCCGATCCCGGGAACGTGCGTGACCGTGGTCATGGAGGGCTCGAGACCGTTGGTGGCGGAAGTGCAGGCCCTCATCGATCCGACGTCACCGGGCACATCGCGGCGCATCACCAACGGCCTGACCCCGGCTCGGGTGGCCATGGCCTTGGCCGTGCTCGAACGTCGCGTGGGAATCGGGCTGAAGTCACACGACGCTTACGTTTCCACGGTCGGCGGCATGCGGATCAGCGAGCCGGCGGCCGATCTGGCGGTGGTAGTGGCGGCGACCACCGCCCTGTCGGGGCGGAACATGACCACACCTGCGGTCGCCATCGGAGAGGTTGGCTTGGCCGGGGACGTCCGTCAGGTAACCGGAGTGCCGCAGAGATTGGCTCAAGCCGCCAGACTCGGCTTCTCGCACGCGATCGTCCCGGCAGGTTCCGCGTCCGCAACCTCGGGCATGGTCGTCACGGAAGTCTCGACCCTTGCCGAGGCGTTGGCCGCCGTCATTCAGGTTCCGCTTGACCGGCCGATCGTCCTCAGCTGATGGCGAACGTCACCGGTGAGCTCGTCACAGGTCCATTTTTCCCGACAACCGAGTACGAGCCCGGCTGAGCCTTGCCCTGACCGGACGGGCACCCGGGTTGGGTGAGGGCCTGATCCCAGGTGGCGGTGACCTTGTAAGCCCCCTTGGGAGGGATGGAAACTATCTGATCCCCGCCGCCGGGACTGCAATCGTCGCTCGACCACGCGTGGTAGCCACCGGAGGTCACCACGAAAGTATTCACCCGTGGACCAACATTGCGATTGCACGCCTCACCCGAAGAATTCGCGATCAGCATCGTGAACTGAATCGGGGAGCCGACCGGATTTGTCTGCTTGGCAATCTCCGCGGTGACACTTATCGCATCGTCTGGACATTCGGTGCCAGCGGACGCGGACGGGCTTCCGCTCGGACTCCCGGACGGGTTTGGTGATTCCGTCGGTGAAGCAGACGGCGTCCCGAGCGAGAGCGGTTTCGAATCGCTGCCCCCTCCCGGCCAGAACATCACGACCACGATGATCAATGCGATCAGAATCGCCAACCCAGCCAGCAACCGTCGCCGCCAGTAGACTGCGGGCGGCTCGGGACCCACCGGGTGCAGGATGCTGCTCACCCGGCCACGCTATCAAAGTCGTCGCGGCTAACGGGCTCACTCCCCGCCGGTGTCGGCCGACTCCACCGGCGGCGCATCAGGAAGTGCCGCCTTGATCTCGCCGGTGAACACGAATCCGCGATCCGGTCCGGAACCCTCAACGTCAACCACGACGATTTCACCCGCCCGCAGCTCGCCGTAAAGAATCTTCTCGCTCAACGCATCCTCGATATCCCGCTGGATGGTCCGCCGGAGCGGCCGAGCGCCCAGCACCGGGTCGTAGCCCCGGCCAGCCAACAATTCCTTCGCAGCCACCGTCAACTCGATGCCCATGTCGCGATCACGCAGCCGCTCGTCCAGCCGGCCAATCATCAGATCAACGATCTGAACGATTTCCTCCCGGGTCAATTGATGGAACACGATGATGTCGTCAACCCGGTTCAGAAACTCCGGCCGGAAATGTTGCTTCAGTTCCTCGTTGACTTTGCCGCGCATACGCTCGTAGGACGTCTTCGTGTCATCGGTGTTGGAGAACCCCATGTTCAAACCCCGCGAGATGTCCCGCGTGCCCAGGTTGGTGGTCATGATGATCACCGTGTTCTTGAAGTCGACGACTCGACCCTGGGAATCAGTCAGCCGACCGTCCTCGAGGATTTGCAGCAACGAGTTGAAGATGTCCGCATGGGCCTTCTCGACTTCATCGAACAACACCACCGAGAACGGACGCCGGCGAACCTTTTCGGTCAGCTGGCCACCCTCTTCGTATCCGACATAACCAGGGGGTGAGCCGAACAGACGCGACACCGTGTGCTTCTCCGAGTACTCGGACATGTCGAGACTGATGAGCGCATCCTCATCGCCGAACAGGAATTCGGCGAGAGTCTTGCTCAACTCGGTCTTGCCCACGCCGGACGGCCCGGCGAAGATGAACGAGCCGCCGGGGCGCTTGGGATCCTTCAGGCCGGCACGAGTCCGACGAATGGCCTGGGACAGGGCTTTGATGGCCTGCTCCTGGCCGATCACCCGCCGGTGTAGTTCGAGCTCCATCCGAAGCAGTCGTGCCGATTCCTCCTCGGTCAACTTGAACACCGGGATCCCGGTGGCCACGGCCAAGACCTCGGCGATGACCTCTTCGTCCACCTCCGCCACGACGTCGAGGTCACCGGACTTCCACTCCTGTTCGCGCTCCGCCTTCTGGGCGATCAGTTGCTTCTCCTGATCGCGCAGGTTCGCCGCGCGTTCGAAGTCCTGTCCGTCAATTGCCGACTCCTTTTCCCGGCGGACGGCGGCGATGCGATCGTCAAATTCACGCAGGTCGGGAGGCGCTGTCATCCGCTGAATGCGCAACCGGGCGCCGGCCTCGTCGATCAGGTCGATCGCCTTGTCCGGCAGGAACCGATCGTTGATGTAGCGGTCGGCCATGGTCGCCGCGCCGACCAGTGCAGCGTCGGTGATGGTCACCCGGTGATGACTCTCGTACCGGTCCCGCAGACCCTTGAGAATCTCGATGGGGTGAGCCAGGCTCGGTTCGGCCACCTGGATGGGCTGGAAGCGCCGCTCCAGCGCGGCGTCCTTCTCAACGTGCTTGCGGTATTCGTCCAACGTGGTCGCACCGATGGTCTGAAGTTCACCGCGGGCCAGCATCGGCTTGAGGATGCTGGCGGCGTCTATCGCGCCCTCAGCCGCCCCGGCCCCGACCAGCGTGTGCATCTCATCGATGAACAGGATGATGTCGCCCCGAGTTCGGATCTCCTTCAAAACCTTCTTCAGGCGTTCCTCGAAGTCCCCCCGGTAACGCGAACCTGCCACCAAGGCACCCAGATCGAGCGTGTAGATCTGCTTGTCCTTCAGGGTCTCGGGGATGTCCCCGCGCACGATCATCTGGGCCAGACCTTCGACCACGGCGGTCTTGCCGACCCCGGGCTCCCCGATCAGCACCGGGTTGTTCTTGGTGCGCCGGCTCAGCACCTGCATCACCCGTTCGATTTCTTTTTCCCGACCGATCACGGGGTCCAGTTTCGATTCGCGGGCCGCCTGGGTGAGATTGCGGCCGAACTGGTCCAGCACGACCGACGTCGAACTCGTACCTTCGGCTGGACCGCCGGCAGTGGCGGGCTCCTTGCCCTGGTA
>JAUYKX010000245.1 GCA_030699055.1 Candidatus Nanopelagicales bacterium | reverse complement strand
CTCGCTCCTGGGATCAGATCCTCTCCGGCCGGGTAGACCTCCAGCAACACGACCTCATCCGCCGCTGCCAGGGCCTCTCCGAACTCCTCGACAAACATCGCCGTCCGGGAGTACTTGTGCGGCTGAAATGCGACCACCAGGCGCCCGTCACCCTTCACCTGCAGCGCGGCTTCCAGCGTGGCCCGAACCTCCGTCGGATGGTGGGCGTAGTCGTCGTACACCCTAACTTGATCCACTTCGCCTCGGAACTCAAACCTCCGGCGAGTTCCGGTGAACGATTCAAGGCCTTGTCGAAGCTGAAGCAGCGAGGCACCGAGGCCGACTCCGCACACCAATGCCGCTGCCGCGTTGAGCACGTTGTGACAACCCGGTACGCGCAGCTTGACTCTGCCGGTCCGCACGCCGGTTCTGATCAGGTCGAACGCCCAACCTGAAGCCCCCTGGTCGATGATTTCCACCCGGTAGTCAGCCTCGGACGATTCACCGTAGGTCCGCACATCGACGCCACGAGCCCGCACCCGCCTGGTCATCTCCATGGCTCCCGGATCATCGGCGCAGGCCACGACAAAGCCGTCCCGACTGGCAATGTCCAGGGCGAACTCATCGAAGGCCAGTTCGACGGCTTCCACGCTGCCCCAGTGGTCCAGGTGGTCAGGCTCGATATTGGTCACCACTCCGACCTGGGCGCCCAGCTGCATGAACGTCCCGTCGCTCTCGTCCGCCTCGGCAACGAAGATGTCCCCGCTGCCCAGGTGAGCGTTGCTGCCGATCTCGTTCAACTCACTGCCGATGACGAATGAGGGGTCCAGTCCGCACTGTTGCAGAGCGACCGTCAGCATCGAAGTGGTGGTGGTTTTGCCGTGAGTGCCGGACACCGCCACCCCACGGGAGCCGCTCATGATCGCGGCCAGCGCGCGGGCCCGGGTGAGCATCCGGCAACCCAAGGTTCGAGCTGCCCTCATCTCCGGGTTACCGGGCTTGATCGCCGTGGAAAAAATCACGGTATCCGCGCCATCCACATGATCCGCCGCATGTCCGATCCAGATCTGGGCCCCCAGCGCACGAAGGGCCGATACCCGCCGAGAATCCTTCGCATCGGAACCCCGCACCTGGACCCCGCGAGACATCAGCACCCGGGCAATGCCTGACATTCCGGCGCCACCGATTCCGATGATGTGAACTCGACCCAGATCCGCCACTTCCAGCCTCTTGGGCATTTCAGGACTCACGACGCTCCCTTCGTTGCCCTCGGTTCCCGGACGCGGCGGCCTCCACCATATCGGCGAGTCGATCAGCGCCATCACGAATACCGAAGGCGCCGGCAGCCGCACTCATTTGCGTGAGACGATCCTGATTTGCCAGCAATTCGGTCAACTCGCGCACCACCAGATCAGCTGTCAATTGGTCATCGGCCACAAGCCGTCCGCCGCCCGCCCCGACGACTCCGGCCGCGTTCAGCCTCTGCTCTCCGTTGCCGATCGGCAACGGAACGTAGAACGCGGGAAGGCCGACGGCCGCCAACTCAGCGCAGGTCATGGCACCGGCCCGACAAATCGCCAGATCCGCCGCCGCATATGCGTCTGGCATCCGATCCAGGTAGTCGATCGCGGTGTAGAACGGTTGTCCCGCAGCTAGCAGGGGCGCGACTTGATCGGCGTTTCGGGGACCGAATACATGGAGGATCTGCCAACCCTCGCCAATCAACCGATTGGCCGCATCGACCACAGCCCCGTTGATCCGTCGCGCGCCCTGAGACCCGCCGAACACCAACAGACACGGTCGGTCCGAATCCAAACCGAACGACGCGCGCGCGCCAGCTCGCGAACCGGCCCGGTCGAGGTTGACCACTTCCGGCTTCAGAGGAATACCGATCGTCTTGGCTCCTCGCAGCGATCCGTCATAGGCCTGGGCAACGTAGGAGGTGAGTCGGGCGCCCACCCGGTTCGCCAGTCCAGGCCGGGCGTTGGCCTCATGAACGACAATCGCGCAGCGCCCGCGCGCCCCCAGATACGCCGGAAGCGCGACATAACCGCCAAATCCAACGACAACATCGACGCCTTCACGAACAATCAGTGCGCGAGCTTGGCGCACTCCCCTTCTAATCCGCCACGCATCGCTCCACGACTTCCGATCAAGTCGACGAGGCAAGGGTGCCGCCTCGGTCAGCTCCAGCCGGTAACCCCGCGCCGGGACCAGGCGGGCTTCCAACCCCTTGGCCGTCCCCAGGAACGCAAGTTCAACCCCGGGTTGTCGGCGTCTCATGACTTCGGCGAGGTTCAGGGCCGGTTCGACATGTCCCGCGGTGCCGCCACCCGCCAACAACACCCGCATCAGGGCCTCCGCCGCCGGCGGATCGACTTCTCGGAACGCACGCGATCGGTACGCCGACCGACCGGGGCGCGGCCGGAGGAGGTCGCCCCTTTCACCGTCGGCCTGGTCTCCTGCCTCAGCCGCCGCTTCTCGTCGCGCCGCCGGGCAAGAAACTCGGCCGCAGCCGGCTCATTGCGAGCGAACGCCAGCAACATCCCGATTCCGACCAGGGTCACCGTCAGCGAAGTTCCACCATAGGAAATCAATGGCAGGGGAAGACCCGTGATCGGAAGAGCACCAAGCACCGCCCCAATATTGATCAGCGCCTGAATGACGACCCAGATACCAACACCCGCGGCAGCGAGACGCGCGAACAAGGTGGTCGCCCGCAACGCCACTCGCATCGCCACCGCGGCAAAAATCGCGAACAGGCCGAGGACACTCAAAGTTCCCGCCAGCCCCAGTTCCTCCCCGAGGACGGTGAGAATGAAATCCGTGTGCGCCTCCGGCAGAAAGCCCCATTTCTCTCGGCTGGCACCCAGCCCAACTCCCCACCAACCCCCGGTGGCCAGGGCGAACTGGCCGTGAATTACCTGGTAGCCAGCACCGGTCGGATCGTTCTGTGGATCCAACCACGTCTTGAACCTCGCCAGGCGATAGGGAGTGGTGACCGACATCAGCCCGATCAGGGACAGGGCGCCCGCCCCGAGCCACGCGAATAGTTTCATCGGGGCACCGGCGACCAGCAGCATCATGGCCACCAGCGGCATGATCACCAGACAGGTCCCCAGATCACCACCGATCAGAATCAGCAGAACGAAAATCCCCGTGACGGGAAGCAGCGGCAGTAACAGGCTGCGCCACCCGTCGACACGTTTGTGTCGACGGGCCAAGAGATCGGCCAACCAAATGATCAGTGCCAGTTTGGCGATCTCACTGGGCTGCAACCGGAACGGGCCACCGATAGACAACCAGTTCTGCTGTCCGTTGGCGCTAACGCCGATTCCGGGCACCAAAACCAGTACGAGTAGAACACCGGACACGACCAGCAGCGGAAATGAGATCCGGTGAAAGAACTCGACCGGCAACCGCGCGATCACCAGCATTCCGACGATTCCCATGGCAGCGAACATCAGTTGCCGTCCGGCCAGGGTATAGCTCGATCCATGTTCTTCCAGTGAGTACACGGTCGACGCCGACATCACCATGATCACGCCGAGAACAACCAGGGCGAGAGTTACCCCCAGCAACATTCCGTAATCGGCCATCGGATGGTCGAGAACGGCTCGAACCGGCCGCCACATGGACCGGCTGGGATTCTCCTTGGGCCCGACCGCATCCGATATTCGCGGACGAGTGGAGCGGGTAGCCCGACTCGTCCGACTCACAACCCGCCCCTTTGCTCCCCGAGCTTCACCCCGACACATGGACCCGCCGCTCAAGCCGCGGCAAGGATTCCTTCAGTTTCCGCCCTGCCGCGCGTCTGGGGCGGGATCTGCCGCGCGTGTCGCCGTCTTGTGTCGACCAAGCCACGATTCGGCCAAAACTGGCGATCAGTCTCGCACCCATTCGGCATAGAACAGTCCCAGCCCGGCACCGATGAACAGGCCCTGGATTATCCAGAATCGCACGACGATCGTCACTTCTCCCCAACCGACGAACTCGAAGTGATGATGCAGCGGGGCCATTCTGAACAGGCGCCGACCGGTCAACTTGAAGAACCCGACCTGGGCGATCACGGACAGGGCAACCAACACGAAAAGCCCGGCCAGAAGCGGAAGCAGGAGCTCGGTTCGGCTGAAGATCGCCATGGCGGCGATCGCGCCCCCGAGCGCCAGCGATCCAGTGTCGCCCATGAAGATCCTCGCCGGCGAGGCATTCCACCACAGGAAACCGAAACAGGCCCCGGCACAAGCGGCCGCCACCAGGGCCATGTCGAGCGGGTCGCGAGTGTCGTAACAGCGCTCGAACACCCCGAACGTGCAGCTCTGACCGAACTGCCAGACCGACATGAGCGTGTACGCGGCAAAGGTCATTACGGCGGCACCGGTGGCCAGGCCGTCGAGGCCGTCCGTCAGGTTGACCGCATTCGTCGTCGCCGTGATCAGGAACCAGATCCACACCAGGAAGACGGCAAACGGTAGAACCCAGCCCAGGTCCCGAATGAACGAGATCGCCATGCTCGCCGGAGTGACGCCGTATTCGTTGGGGAACATCGTCGACAGCCAGGCGAAACACAGGGCCACCAGCGCTTGCCCCACCAATTTCGTCCGGGCCCGCATCCCGGTCGATCGTCTCTTGAAAATCTTGAAATAGTCGTCGATGAATCCGACCAGACCCAGCCCGACCATCAGGAACAGAGCCAGTAGCCCCGATGCGCTCGGCGGTCGATGGGCGAGCAAGTGCGCCACTCCGTAAGCCACCAGGACCGCAATGATGATCGCCACGCCGCCCATGGACGGTGTGCCCCGTTTGGCCTCGTGCTCCGGGTATTTGAGGGTGTCGGTCGAAGTGCGAATGGCCTGCGAATAACCGCGCGATTGAAGGATCCGGATCAGCAGCGGAGTCCCAAGTAGGGACACCAACATGGCGGTCGCCCCCGCCACCAGGACGAAGATCACGTAAAGCCCCTTCAGGGTCGGTCAGTCGGAAATTCGAACAGGTCCGCCGTGCGTCTCCACCAGATCGAGCGCCAACCGCTCGAGGCCGAGCGCCCGCGACGCTTTGACCAACACTACGGCCCCAGCGGTCCCGGAACCGCGAAGCAAACCCAGTGCTTCGTCACAATCGGCGGCGAATTCGGCCGTTCCACTCCACTCGACCAGGTCATCCAAACCAGCCAGGACAGGCCGGGCCTCCTCCCCCACGGCCACAACTCGATTGACGCCCAGCCGGCCCGCCAGCCGACCGATGTCCCGGTGAGCATCCGCCGACAACTCGCCCAGCTCTCGCATGGTCCCGATCACCGCGCAGGTTTCGGAGCCCCCCGCCACGGCGACGAGTGCTCTCAGCGCCGCGGACATCGACTCCGGATTGGCGTTGTAGGCGTCATTGATCACGACCGCACCCCCGACGGTCCGAATCACCTCCATCCGCCAGGGACTGCCCACCCTTGCCTGCTCCAGGGCTGCCGCTGCGGCTACGAGCGAGATCCCGACTGCCAAACAACCACCGATCACCGCCAGGCCATTGGCCACCTGGTGCATCCCGACAGCCCGCAGCCGCACCCGGACCTTCTCACCGTCGAACTCGACATCGAAGGAAGGCCAGCCCAGATCGTCAAGCTCGACCCGCGTCCCGCGTAGCTCTGCTCCCGACTCCAGACCAAAGGTCAACACACGGCCTCGGGCCCGCGAACTCATAGCGGCGGTGACCGGATCGTCCGCATTGAGAACGGCAACGCCTTGTGGGGCCAGCCCCTCCACCAGCTCGCCCTTCGCCTCACCGATGAGATCCCGCGAGCCGAACTCACCAACGTGGGCACTACCGACATTCAGCACGATTCCCACATCGGGCCGAACGATGCGGCAGAGCCGAGCTATGTCCCCAGCCGCCCGCGCCCCCATTTCCAACACCAGATACCGCGTGCTGGTCTCGGCTTCGAGCACGGTCATGGGCAAACCGACATCGTTGTTGAACGATCCAGGCGCCGCCACAGTGTCCTCGAAGCCCGCCAAGGTGGCGGCGAGCAGATCCTTGGTCGTGGTCTTTCCGCTCGATCCGGTAATGGCGAGCACGCGAATCCCGACGAGTTGGTCTCGCACATGCGCAGCCAGTCGGCCAAGCGCGACGGTCTCGTCTTCGACTCCAACCAACGGCAGAACGCCACCGGTCGCCGCGGGATCGGTGACGATCGCCGCCACAGCCCCCATTTCCCTGACCTCGGACAGGAAGTCGTGGCCATCGTGCCGCTCACCCGGAACCGCCACGAATACGTCGCCCGGTTGCACCAACCGCGAATCCAACCGGACGGATCCGGACACGATCACGCTGCCGTCGATCCCCTCGTCGAGTTGCGCTCCCACAGCCGCAGCCAACTCACTCACCGACATCTCGATCACGTGGATGACCCCCGATCCGCCGAGCGGATCAGTTCACGATCGTCCATCGGGTACACCACTCCCTCGATTTCCTGGCCCGATTCGTGACCTTTACCCAGGACCATCACCACATCCCCAACTCCGGCTTCGGCCAGCGCGCAGGCAACGGCTTCTCCTCGGTCTCCGACCTCGATCACCTCTGCCCGATGATTTCGCGCTCCCGCCAACACCCGCTCGCGAATCGCGGCACGCGACTCCGACCGCGGATTGTCGTCGGTAACGATTACCCGATCGGCGACCAAGCCCGCCGCAAAACCCATGGCTTCGCGCTTGTCCCGGTCACGATCGCCACCGGCGCCCAGCACGACCGTGAGCCGACCAACCTCCGGGTCCACCAGCCCCCGACCAACGCGGGCGGCCATCGCCACCGCATCCGGGGTGTGGGCGTAGTCGACCAGCACGACGGCGCCAGTGCTCACCGGAACCCGTTCCATTCGGCCGGGCGGGCCCTCAGCCTCGGCGATGCCAGCTTGAACCCGTCTCGGGTCGTAACCGCAGTTGATGGCGGCTGCGGTCGCGGCGACGGCGTTCGACAAGTTGAAATCGCCCGGCAATCCCACTGAACCCAACTCGTCAACCCCCGGGCCGGTTAAGCGATATCGATAACCAATCCCTTGCCTCACGACGTCTCGCGCCACCCAGTCCGCACCTTCGGCCGACTCGACCGCATAACCCTGACTGGCGATTTCGATCCGGCTGCGCAACCGTCGACCCCAAGGGCAGTCGACATTGATGACCGCCAGTTCCGCCGTTCCCGGTTGAAACAGCAGCGACTTGGCGGCGAAATAGGTCTCCAGATCACCGTGGAAGTCGAGGTGATCCTGGGTGAGATTGGTGAACACGGCGACCGCGAACCGGATCCCTCCCACGCGATCCAGAACCAGAGCGTGGCTTGAGACCTCCATCACCACCGTCTCGACACCGCGTTCGGCCATCACGGCCAGAACGGCGTGCAGATCGGTGGCTTCGGGCGTGGTTCTCGGGCTGGCGACCGACAAGCCTCCACCCTTGATTCCTGTTGTTCCGATCACGCCGACCGACGCCCCACAGGACGAGATGGCCGCCTCCATCAACCTGGTGACGGTCGTCTTTCCGTTCGTGCCCGTCACCCCGACGATCTGAAGGCGATCCGCCGGACAGCCGTAGATCCATGACGAGATATCACCGAGTTGTCCTCTGGGATCAGCGCACGCCAGAACGGGCAAGTCGCAGTCGGTCAGCCCCGGCACCCCGCTGGGGTCGGTCAATACGGCAGCCGCCCCCCGCGACCGAGCCTGCGGCCAATACCGGGCCCCATGGGTTTCCTTCCCGGGGAGCGCCACGTACAGATCACCCGGGCGTACGCGCCGCGAGTCATGAGTGATTCCGGACACGACGGCGTCAGCTTCGGGCGGCGCGCAGCCGATAAGAGCCGCCACTCCCCCCAATGGTCGGTGGACCGGTGCCGGGCGGATTGATCCGAATTCAGCCGTCATCAGTAGTTCCAGGGACCGCCCTTGGCGCTGTCCTTGGCGAACAGGGTCATCTTCGGCAACTTGTCACCGGTCGGGGCCACCCGGCGCTGCTGTAGGGCGGCGACCATGGCCTTGACGAAAGCCGGACCAGCTGCCGTGCTGCCGAACACTTCTTTGCGGGGATTCTGCATGATGGTGGCGATCACGATGTCAGGATTTTTCGACGGGGCGAATCCGATGAACGAGGCCGTGTATCCGTCCCGTCCCTTTTCCGTGTACCGATACGCGGTGCCCGTCTTGCCCGCGACCAGGTAACCGGGAATTGCCAGATCCCGCGCGGTACCGCCGTCACCGACGACCTGCTCCATCATCCCGGTCAGCGTCCGGGCCGTCTGCTCACTGATCACCCGGGTACTGGTAGGTGGATCGGCGTACTTGGTGTCACCCTCCGGGGACGTGTACGACTCGATCAAGCTAGGCGTCACCCGAACACCGCCATTGGCGATCGTGGCGAAGACACTGGCCGCCTGAAGTGCATTCCAGGTGAAGCCCTGCCCGAACGCCAACGTTGGAAACGAGGTCGAGGACCAATTGGACGATCCCGGCGTCGGCTCCGTCCCCTTGTTCTCCCCGGAGAATCCCAATCCGGTTGGCTGGGCGATTCCGAACTTCCGGTGGTACTCGACCAGCTTGTCCGCTCCGATCTTCTCCGCCGCCTGCAAAGTCCCCAGGTTGCTCGACCAGGAAAGGATGCCCGTGAGGGTCATCCGGTAGGTGGGATGGTCAACGTCATCCTTGAACTGCGTCCCACCCCGTTCAAGTCGATTGGGCACGGTGATTACGGTGCCCGGATCGGCTTTGCCTTCTTCGAGAACGGCAGCCATGGTCATCACCTTGGCCGTTGACCCCGGCTCGAACGCGTCCTCCACCACCCGGTTGCGCAGGTGGGACGGGTTTCGCTTCGGGTCGTTCGGAATGGCGGTGGGCACGTCAACCATGGCTCGGATCTTCCCGGTGCTCGGCTCGATCACCACCATCAAGCCCGAGTCGGCCTCTACCTCCTTGACCCGGGTGGCCATGGCGTTCTGGGCGGCCCATTGCAGGTCACGATCGATGGTCGTCCGAATGCTCATGCCTGGTACCGGATCGTTCTCCACCCGACTGCCGGTTGGAATCTCCCCGCCCGATGAGCTGGCCTCGTAACGTTTGCTTCCGTCCTGGCCCGCCAACTGGGAGTCGAACATTCGCTCCAGACCCGCCATGCCGACCTGGGCAGTTCCCTCCGGGTTCTCCCCGACGAAACCGAGCACGTTGGCGGCCAACGAACCGGCCGGGTAATCCCTGACCGAAGTCTCCTCCGAAAAGACCCCCACCAGATCGAGCTCCCGAATCTGCTTCCAAACTTCGAGCCTGACACCGCGAGCCACATAGGCGAAGCGGCTATCCCGGCCATCCGGCAAAGTCCGCCGCTGCAACGACTTTTCAATCTTCTCGGCGGGAATCCCCAATACGGGAGACAGTTTTTCGGCATACAGAGCGGGGTTCTTCACTTCCACCGGATCGGCCGTAATGTCCCGCGCCGGAACCGACTGCACCAGGGCAACACCCTTTGTGTCTGTGATCGAACCCCGCATGGCCGGCAACTTGATCCGGACTGTCCTGATTCCCTCAGCCTTGGCGGCCAGGGAGTCGGCCTGGATGGCCTGCAGATCGACCAGTCGGACTGCATACAGCGAAAAAACAACGAGTGCCACCAACAGGGTCACCCGCATTCTTCCCCGCCCATCCGTCAAGCGGAAGGGCTTGGAGAGCGACTTGAAACTCGCGATCAGCGGATCGGTGAGCACTCGCAAGGCTGACGAGTTTGGGCTGCTTCCGGAGCGCGGGCGCGACCTGTCTGATTCCCGCCGCCGACGATCCGGCACCTTCCGCCGTGGCGGTCGGGGGGGTGACGAAACGCTCATCTGCCCGACTCCACCAGGCCGTGTCCGGTTTCGCCCCCGCCGCCAACAGTGGGTGACTCACCGGGCACACCGGCCGGCACCGGCGCCGCGGGAACGGATAACGCCGGATTGGCGACTACCGGCCCGGTCGAACCCGTCGGCACCGCAAGCTCCGCCGCTGATTCGCCTCCGGGTCCGGCAACTGCCGGGTCGACGGGGGGCGTGACCGAATCCTGCTTCTTGTCGCGGGCCTTGGGCTTCGCCGGAGCCGGCGGCATTGCTGCGGGGTCGCCATCTCCCAGGACGGCCCGATCCGACAGCCTCAGGAATACAGGACTCGTGGCGGGAACCATCCCCAGCTCCCGGGCCTTCGTCTGCAATCCGACCGGCGATTGCGCATATGCCAGCTTCCCCAGCAATTCCTGCTCCTGGATGGCCAATCTGCCATCACTTACCCGCAACCGCTGTAGTTGAAATGAATCCGTCGTCAACGCCGTGTTCAACACCAGAAGCGTCACCAAAATCGCTGTGAGTGCCGAAAGTGAGGCCAGGGCGAAAGCGCCCCGACCGAGACGCACCCGGCGACCCGCCACAACCAGTCGCAAATTGGCCAACGATTCGGACCCGAGTGACCAGGAGCCCCAGCCAGAGGCCACGGCAGCTCCGTTGACCGCAACACCGGCGACCATCGGTTGGGCCTCTGACTCTCGCCCTCTTGAACGGCCCCTGGAGGCTGGCCTAAACCGGGAACCTGAGTCGCTAACCTTCCCGCTACTACTTCCCGGGCGAACCAGCCGGGATCGCACTGAACCGGCCGCTCTCGATCCGAAACTCGGGCTTCGGGGTCCG
>JAUYKX010000244.1 GCA_030699055.1 Candidatus Nanopelagicales bacterium | reverse complement strand
CACCCGCCCCTACAATCCGAGGACCAACGGAAAAGCCAGACGGACTGGCGGATCAAACACACCCGAAACCCGACAACACCCCCACCAAGATCCACAATCAAATAGAAGATCCACTACCTAGCGCACCGGTGGATTGAGGCTAAAGGCATACGACAGCCTAAATCTCACTGACCGACTCCAAGCGCTGAGGGTTGACTTGGTTCGGGACCTACTCGAAACGGGGGCGGGGCCAGAACAATCTGACTTGGGTGCAGACCTACCCGAAACACACGGGCTGCCGAAGTCGATCACCAATATGGCGTCGCCGACGCTCGAAACGGCTCTGCGTATAGACGGTATGCAGTGAGGGCTGGGACCTCGCTCGCAAAGTGGTCGTGGGTTGCCGATCGAGCCAGGCTTGGCCTTGTCCGGTAGAGCCACAGTTTGCAGGAGGTCCCAGTGATTATTGAGCGTACAAGTGTTGGTTTGGATGTGCACGCCCGTTCCGTTGTCGGTGCCGCGATTGATGGTGACACTGGTGAGGTGTCGCGGGGGCGGATGTGTATGGATAACGGCGAGATTCTGGCCTGGATTCAGGGTTTGCCCTCTCCTGTGAGGGCGGTGTATGAGGCTGGTCCGACCGGTTTCGGGCTGTACCGTTTCTTGACCGCTAATGGGGTGGAGTGCGTGGTGGCCGCTCCATCGAAGCTGTTGCGACCCAACGGGGACCGGGTCAAGACCGATGCCCGCGATGCGCTCCATCTTGCCCGGTTGCTGCGGTTGGGTGATCTCAGCGCTGTCACGGTCCCTTCTGTGGGTCAGGAGAAGGTGCGGGATCTGGTGCGGGCCCGCGACGACGCCCGCTCGGATCTGATGCGCGCCCGGCATCGGCTCTCGAAACTGCTGCTGCGCCACGGACTGGTGTATCCCGACGGGAAAGCGTGGACCACTCGCCATGACGCCTGGCTGGGCAGGCAGACGTTCGACGATCTCGCGCTGCGAACCACATTTGACGCCTCGCACGAGGCGGTGCTGACCACAGCTGCGCGCCGCGACCGCCTCGACGAGGTGATCAAAGTGATCGCCGCTGACAGTGAATACACCCCGATGGTGGCCCGGCTGGGCTGCCTGCGCGGGGTATCCACACTGACCGGGCTCGGGCTCGCAGTTGAGGTCGGCGACTGGTCCCGGTTCACCGGCGCCACCATCGCATCGTTTGTCGGACTGGTCCCCAGTGAGCATTCCTCCGGGGCGTCGCGCTCGCAAGGCCCGATCACCAAGACTGGCAACGCTCACGCCCGAAGGCTGTTGGTCGAAGCGGCCTGGCATCACCGCAAGCCCTACCGCGTTCCCGGCAAAGCGATGCGGGCCCGCTGGGAACAAGCCCCACCCGCCGCGGCCGCGCGCGGCAATGAGGGCAACCGCCGGTTGCACCAGCGCTGGGGCGTCTTCGACGATCACAAGAAACGGCCAGTGATCGCTAACGTCGCCATCGCCCGCGAACTAGCCGGATGGTGCTGGTCACTGGCCGTCCTGCAATAACAGCAACAGCTCGAAACCGGGACCTGTCCTCGCCGCCCATCGTTTGTCACCGCTTGGTCAGCGTCAATGTCGTTCGTGCTCGCTACGCTGCGCGCGCTCCACATTGACCCCCTCCCGCACCGTGACAAATTCTGGCAGCTATCGAGGAAAGGCACCAACTGACAGCTGGAACTCAGGGGCCTTCACCGTCGGCTGTCGGCTCCCTGATCCCGGCAAACACAACGTCCGAAAGGTTCCCAGCGGCTGGGCCGCAGCGCGAGGAACAACCCGCGACGCCTCTATGAGCAGCCCCACCATCGGGCCACGCTCGATCAATAGACCAGCGGTCCGTTCCAGCCGAATTGCCCGTCCTGCGGTAACCAACCCGCGAATATCAGTCTGACCCGCGCGTCGCCAAGACACGCTGACCCAGCCCCGCGGAACCCAACGGTCAACAAAAAGGAAGGGCAGTGTCCTGTTAAGCCATCCAGGGCACTGCCCTTCGCTGTCCACTTGACAAACCGGCCCTCAATATCAGTGGCGCGACTGTGAGCGGAACGCTCCGGGGCGGAGGGGGATCAAGTGGCGGTTGCCTATCAGTTTGGCCAGGTCTCAGTACTGGATGACGGCTCGGTTCATACACCGGCAGGCTCGTCGTGGCTGGCCGCGACGGAGATCGAATATCGGGGCTCAACTCCCATCGTCCGATCGGGCGGAAACTGGTCGGTGGGGATGGTGATCATCTCTTGCATTGTCGCCCTGTTCACTTGTGGGCTGGGGCTTCTGCTGCTGTTTTTGTCACGCTCGGAGCGCACGTACACAGCGGTTCTGGACACTGTGCGGGTTGCCGGTCCTGGATATGTATTCATCGCTCAAGGTCCTGGCGGCGCGGCCTTCACTTCATGGGCTTCATCGTGGAGAGCGCAGCTTGTGGAGTATCAGCGGTGGGAGTTGCAGGTCGAGTCATACCAACAGACTCGTGCCCTTGAAACTGCACCAACTGCCGAGCTTGAATTCCAACTGCGCGAGACCATCATCGAGCCCCGCGACTCATCGGCTTAGTTGCGCGCGTAAATCTCTGATTTCTCGGCTTGTTGTGCGCCGGTTCGCGCTGGACCGGTTGGCTGCACTGATCGCGCCGATCAGGACCATCCAGATCCCGCCGATGAACATGGCGGCTGTTTCGATGACGCCGTGGTCGAAGATCGGTTCGGCTGCTTTGGGTGTTCCTGTGATTGTGGAGAGCACGATCTCAAGTCCGAAGTAGAGGAACAGGAAGAAGGCACCTGTTGCCGCGACTGCTAGTGATGGGCCGATCGGCCAGCGTTCGTCTTCGTCGGTGTGGACGAATGCTTGGAGCCAGATCGTGGCCGCGATCGCCCCCGCGATGATGAGTACCGAAATTGGAATCATTGATAAGCCCCGTTCGCAGGCCGCTCCCCCCGAGCGGCAGTGGCCCGATCTTATCGCCCGTCACTTTTCGGCCTAGGCGCTTGTCCCTCCGCACGCTGGCTTAGCCCAGTACTCGGGAACGTGCGACGAAGTGCAAAGTTGGCGGGTTCTGGGCCGGATTGTTGGTGCTAATTGCCGCTGCTGTTGGCAGGCGGTAGAAGTGCTGCTAGCTGGGCGTGCAATGCGGCTCGCGTTTCCTGGTCGAGCCTGCCTGGCTGGTTGAGCAGTTTCGCGGTGCCTTTGCGCCCTCTGATCGGTAGCGCACCGATTTGCAAGTCTTTGAACATCGGCAAGACCGCGTCGATGAAACACAGCACGCCGTGGATCTCGACATTGATGCCGGTGCGGGTCAGTGCAATCCGAACAGCGTCGATCTGTTTGGTGAGGCCGTCTACGAATTTGGTGCAGTCACGGCCACCGACAAATAACGACTCCCGCCGGTTCTCTTTCCAGCCTGTACGCCGAACTGCAACTTTCTTGTCTTTGTAGCGTTTTGAGTCGATGACCCAGATCCCGGACGGTGCGATCGCGATGTGGTCGATGTCGCCGCGTCGGCTAGATCCGCTGAGGCGGCGGTGGTGCAGGAAAAGCACTGAATCGGCACACGACTTCTCCAGCTGGGTCGCGGTGGCCCGTTCCCCGGCAGCGCCAGTAGCGAACGCAGTTGTTGATGCCGGTTCGCCGCTCAACGCCACAACTAGACCGCCGATTTTCGGGTGCTTGGCGCGGATGCGGTCCTCCCGTAATTGCTTACGCCGCATGTACTCGGCGTCCAGTGACGCGCCAGGCAGGCCCGCGTCAGGGACGCTGGGCCCGTCGTCAGTTGCCATCGACTTCATCAATGCTGCTGAAGCGTTCCCACGCGCTCTGCTTGGAGATGCCCATTGCTTGTCCGATGTCCTGCCAGCTTGCCCCTCGGATGCGGCTTTCCCGCACGAGCAGTCCCGCGAGGGGTTCGAGTTCTGTCATGAGTCGGGCGTAGGCGCTGAGTGTGTTGATGGGGCTACGCAATTGGGTGTCGTCGTTGTCGTACCAGGCGATGACGGCCTCGGTGTTTGCTCGCAGGACTTCGCTTTTCTCAACACTCATATCGTCAGGCTAGCCTGACGGCCCGACATTCATCGCCGCTCGCGACTGCCCGCCAGAGGTTCCTACCTGCTGGGTTCGTCGTAGGGGTGGATCTCGGCGTAGGCGTCGTCGGCTTCGGTCAGGTCGAAGCCTTCTTCCCATTCGATCGTTTTCGGCCAGTTCACTGGCGAGCCGACGCGGAAGCGTGGATGGTCCCAGCGCGGCTCGGCCACACAAAAAGCGTGGACCTGCGGCTGGTCGTCGCTGTGGCGTCGAACGAATGCCTCGTCGTAGATGAGGAAGTGAAGCCGGTCGTCGCGGTCTTCGCGAATTTCTTCGGGCAGGGTCACCACTCGGGTGATCTCGTCATCGTCGCAGTCGACTTCCACCATCACCGGCATCACACACCGGACCCACCGTTTCGTTGCCATCAGTCCTAGCCCCCTCGTGCGCAAATCGGTTGCGCTCACGGTACGCGGTTGCAGTTGCAGGGCAGCGACCGTCCCGTTTGCAGGCTGTGTGATCTCGGGGAGCCGCTGGGCACGGTCGCCGCCGTCTACATAGGCTCGGTCCAGTGGAATTACCCATCGCGGCAAACCCTGACGCCGATTCCACGTTGCCGTACTGTTTGCTAGCTCACCCAGCAGTGCTTTGCTGCGACGAGGTCGGCTTGGACGAAGGCGGGGAAGCCGAGGCTGCTCAACTTGGCGGTTGTGCAGTAGTCCTCAGGTGAACTTCCGAGTGGAAACTTTTCCCAAGTTCCAGCCGGACTCTTCTTGACTAGGAACTCGCCATTCGAAATGGTCGAGACTGCGACGCCATAAATCGGGTCGGAGTTGGCGAGTAGCAGTTTTGTGGCAGAAACCGACAGGCCGAGCTCGGTCAGGATTGATCGAGCTTCCTCAGGGGTTGCCGGGTGCATGCCCACATTTCGATCAGGCGTGGTTGCTCGCTTATATGCCTCGATCTGTTTGCGTACAAGGTCGAGGAAGTCGGGTGCGCTGGTTTCGGCTCCGTGCCAACACGGCGGCAAAGCCCAATTCCTCGTGATCGGCATTGTCGTGCTGCAGGTGACCGTGGACGGTCCGCCCA
>JAUYKX010000242.1 GCA_030699055.1 Candidatus Nanopelagicales bacterium | reverse complement strand
GGGAAGCAATCGCAGCTCAGTGATCATCAACCCGAGCACGACTCGACTCGGTACCCGGCACTGGATAGACCAGGTAGTCGTGCATCCGAGTTACCGCCCCGGGGCGTCGACCCATCGGAACGACATCGCTCTGATCCACTCCCCAAGCGAAATCGGGGCGACTACCCTGCCCCTGAACTTCGATGCGGGTCAGCCAACGTCAGGCGTGACCGAGTACGTCTACGGCTTCGGCAGCATCGGATCCGGGCGTCAACAGTCGAGCGTTCTGCTGCGCGGAACGGTCATGGACCTATCGGGCCCCGACTCAGGGGTGTGTGGCACCTACGGCTCCGTGTACGACCCGGCGGTCCAGCTCTGCGCGGGTCTTCCCGGCGGTGGGGTTGACGCCTGTCAGGGTGACAGCGGAGGACCCCTGACGGCCTCCCTGGGAGGCGAAACGCGCTTGGTCGGAATCGTCAGCGAGGGGATCGGTTGCGCCGAGGCCGCATTTCCGGGGCTGTACACCCGGGTCTCCTCATTCGCCACCTGGGTCGCAAGCACCATCACGCCACGACCCCGCTGGAAGATGATCCCGAATCCTCGCAAACGCCTGGTCGCCCACCGCGGCAAGAAGTTGCAGGTCACCTTGCGCAACCGCGGCACCGCTCGCGGCGCCTGGCAGGCCACGGCCGGCGCCGGGCTAAAACCAATACTCCGGCAAGGCAGCGTTCGGCCGAGGAAGAAAAAGGTGATCAAATTTCGGCCGACCACCCGGAGATGCCTGGTTACGCACATCGAATTGCAGTTGGCCAACAAGTCGCCGGTTCGCTACCGCGTCAAGCTCAATCCGAGGCGCTGCGGTAAGTAGAGCCACCGGCTCGTTGTCGCGAGAAGAAAGACCGCAACAACTCTGAGCACTCGTCGGCCAGAACACCGGTGATGACCTCGGGCCGGTGGTTCTGCCGGGGATCGCGGACCAGATCCCACACGCTTCCAACAGCACCCGCCTTCTGGTCGAACGTTCCGATGACCAACCGCGATACCCGGGCGAGCACTATCGCCCCGGCACACATCGGACAGGGCTCCAGCGTTACGGCCAGTGTGCAATCGGACAGTCGCCAGTCCCTGTTCCCCACCGCGGCCTCCCGCAGAGCCAGGATTTCCGCGTGGGCTGTCGGATCGTGATCCTGTTCACGACGATTGCGGGCAGACGCCAGAACCACTCCTGACGAGTCGAGCACCACCGCCCCAACCGGAACGTCACCGAATTCATCCGAATCCGAGCAGGCCGCCGACAGCGCCAGACGCATGGCCCGCTCGTCCTCCGGCCGGACCCGGAGACCTCGGGAAATCACAACGCTTTGAGGGCCGTAACCACCTTGGTCAGCGAATCCTTGGCGTCACCGAAGAGCAGGGTGGTCTTGGGGTCGAACAGCAACTCGTTCTGGATGCCGGCAAACCCGGGTCGCATCGACCGCTTGAGGAAAACCACCTGTTCGGCAGCGTCCACATCGAGAATCGGCATGCCGTAGATCGGCGCAGCCGGGTCGGTGCGGGCCGCCGGGTTGACCACGTCGTTAGCGCCGACGACCAACACGACATCGGTCGAGGGGAACTCCGGGTTCACCTCATCCATCTCCTTGAGCTGCTCGTACGGGACGTTGGCCTCGGCCAACAGCACATTCATGTGTCCCGGCATCCGACCGGCCACGGGATGAATGGCGTACACCACCGGAATTCCCCGCGCGGTCAGCAGGTCGGCCAGTTCCCTGATCGTGTGCTGGGCCTGGGCAACGGCCAGACCGTATCCGGGAACGACGATCACCTTGCGGGCGTAAGCGAGCATGACCGCCACGTCATCGGGCGACGACGACCGGACCGGGCGGTCATCGGGCCCGGCCGCGCCGCCGCCGGCAGTCGCGGTGAACGCACCGAACAAGGTGTTGGTCAACGGTCGGCCCATCGCCTTGGCCATCTCGCGGGTCAGGATCGTGCCCGCCGCGCCCACCAAAGTGCCGCCGACAACCAGCAGCACGTTGTCCAGGACATAACCGCTTGCGGCCACCGACAGACCCGTGAAGGCGTTGAGCAGAGAGATGACGATCGGGACATCGGCGCCGCCCACGGGCATCACCAACAGCACGCCCATCACCAGCGACAACAGCAGGAGAGCCACCAGCACCCAGGTAGCCGGGGACACCACCAGGGCCACCGCAGCGACCACGATCGCGACTGCCACCAGCGGCGTGAACAGCTTGGCTCCCGGGAGAATGACCGGTCTGGTGGTCATCAGCTCCTGCAGCTTCAGGAAGGTAACCAAGGACCCAGTACAGGAAACCGATCCGACGACCACTGTGAACACCGTGGCGGCCAGGGTCACTTTCGACTCTTCGTGCCCCGACGACAAGAACTCGATGACCGACACCAGAGCCGCAGCGGCACCGCCCGCACCGTTGAACAGGGCCACCATCTGCGGCATCGCGGTCATTTTGACCTTGCGGGCCACCGGGAACGCGATGAGAGTTCCGACGACAATGGCCCCGATGATCAGCGGAAGATTCTTCATCCCGGGATTGGCGAAGAAGACGACGACCGTCGCCAGCGCCGCACCCCCCGCGCCCAACAGGTTCCCGTTTCGGGCCGTCTTCGGTCCGGACAATCCCTTCAACGCCATGATGAACGCGACGGCCACCGCCAGGTTCACCAACTGGCTCCAGACGGGGGTCACTTGTCCGCCCCCCGCGGGCCGGCCGGGGCCGATCCCGGATCGGATGAGGACTGCGGCTTTCGCTTCGGTTTGAACATCTCGAGCATGCGATCGGTGACGACGAAGCCGCCGACCATGTTGACGGTCGCGAGCACGATCGCCGCCACTCCGAGAACCACCGCGACGAGTGAGTCCGAGTGGCCGACCACCAGGATCGCACCCACCAGGATGATCCCGTGAATGGCGTTGGCTCCGGACATCAGCGGGGTGTGCAACACGGTGGTTACCTTGGAAATCACTTCGAAACCGACGAACACCGCCAGCACGAAAATGGTCAGTAGTGCGACTGAAGGATCCATATGTCACGCCTCCTTGCGGATTTGACCATCGAGCACGACAGCCGCACCATCCACGATCTCGTCTTCGGGGTCGAGCACCAGCTCCCCGTCCCGCACGATCAGTCCGAGCACCGCGACGACATTCATCGCGAACAGGCGCGATGCGTGCATGGGCATCTGGCTGGCCACGTCCTTGCCCCCCCAGATGGTCACCAGCCCGTCCGTGGACACCAACGTGCCGGGTTGAGAACCCTCCACGTTTCCACCCGACTCGGCGGCCAAGTCGACAACCACCGATCCGGGTCGCATTCCGGCGACCATTTCGGCGGTAACCAGCAGCGGAGCCCGCCGACCCGGAACCGCGGCGGTGGTGATCACTGCATCGGAGTCGGCGATGTACGGGGCCAGGAGTTGACGCTGGCGTTCAGCGCGATCGGTACTCAACTCCTGGGCGTAACCGCCGGAACCCTCGATGGCATCCAGTTCGAGCTCAACGAATGAGGCCCCCATCGACCTGACCTCGTCAGCCGACGCGGCTCGGACGTCGTAGGCGGAAACGACCGCGCCGAGTCGCCGGGCGGTGGCTATCGCCTGCAGCCCGGCCACCCCGGCCCCCAGGACGAGAACCTTCGCTGGCGGAATCGTCCCGGCCGCGGTCATGAACAGGGGGAAAAACTTGGGCAACAGGGAAGCGGCAACCAAACCGCACCGATACCCGGTGACCAGAGCCTGGGAGGTCAAAGCGTCCATGGACTGGGCTCGCGATATCCGAGGAATCAGATCAAACGACAGGGCGCCGGCCCCGGCGGCGGCAACCGCCTGGATCGTCTCCTGATCCGTACTCGGCTGGAGAAAGGACAGCGTCACCGCCCCTGGCCGGAGGAAAGGTGCCTGCTCAGGATCCAGCGGACGAACTCCGGCGACGATGTCCGCCTTGTTCAGCGCAGTCTCGCAATGTTCGGGTTGGACGATATGAGCCCCGGCGGTTTCCAAGTCCTCGTCAGACGCGAACGCCGCGACTCCCGCACCGGATTGGACCAACACATCGAGCCCGAGCGCCGTCAGTTTGCCGACCGTGTCGGGCACCGCGGCGACCCTCTTCTCGCCGGGGCGGGTCTCGACCGGAATGAAGAGCCTCACTGGCATCACCTACTTTCCCGGGCCGAACGATATCCCCCCGGCCAACTGCCCGTGGCGATTCGGGCCGGTCCGGCGGCGACATGGCATCTTTGGCCCATGCCCCGAAGCTCACGTGTTCTGACCACTGCCATTGGTTCTATCGGCCTCGGACTGGTGGCATTGGTCGCCGGTTGCTCCAGCAGCACACCGGCTGGCGCACCCAGCCCGGAACCGGCCTCGACGATCAGCCCATCGGGCTCGCCCACCGGGAAGGGCGCAACGGGTGAGTCCCGCGCGATTCAGTTCACGACCGAGATCTCATCCGCGTACAGCCGCCTGACCACGGCGGGCCCGGACAAGGAAATCGTCTACGGCTACACCCAGCTCGAGGGATACACGAAGATCAACGGCAAGTCCGTGCGAGTCCGGATGCAGGGGGTGGTCGACTACCAGGATGGAACCGGTCCCATTACCGGATTCCTGGAGCTCAGTTGGTCTGACGGCAGCGTGTTGGCGTTGCGACAGGAAGGCCAAGCCGAATCCGATCCGTCGGGCAAGCGAACCGATTACAAAGCCGACCTGACCGTGATCGGCGGCAGCAAGGATCTGGCAAACACGACTGGGAATGGGTCCTGGACCGGATCGCGGA
>JAUYKX010000241.1 GCA_030699055.1 Candidatus Nanopelagicales bacterium | reverse complement strand
ACAGATCAATGAGCAATCCGTCGGACCTTGAAGGACCAGCGCCCGATCCCCCAGCGTCACCGTTCCGGCATCGGTCGACTGTTCTCCGCCCGGGCCGGGCGGAGAGCGCAACTCGACAGTCACCCCGGATCCGGTGACACTCGTCGCCGGGATAGTCCACGTCGAGCCGGCGGTCGTGGTCGTCAAAGGAATGCTGTTGTAGCCGCTCCCCGTCCACACCCGAAGGACCGGGCTGTCACCAGTGACCGCCGGTTCCGTCTGTGTCGTCACGCCAGGGCCTGTTTCCGCCGTCGCGTCCGCCTGGTTCGCATCCACCAGCACAGCGGCACCGAGCCATCCGCTGGGCGCCGGCAACCCGACCGGCAGACCACCGATCTGCACGGCCCCGGATCGCGAGCGTAGATCCCCGGCGGCACATCCGACGGGAGTCTCCACATCGCACAGCGAGTCGGGATTGTCTTCGGTGTAGGCGCCAACATGGGCCACTGAGTCGCCAGCCGGGGAGGCGACCGAGGCCAGGGTGGTCGCCATGTTTACGCCATCCAATTCGCCCGCCAGCGACAGGCTGTTGGTGCCGGTGGGCGTCAATGAGGCGGAGCCGCAGGCGGGACCACCGGTTGCCTGGACGACTCCCAGTGCCGATTCACACCCCGAGAGGCTGCTCGCGTGCATGGCGGCCACGGCCGCCCCAACCGCCGCCGCTCCCGTCGCCGAAATCGTCAAGCCGTTGTCTCTGGCGACGGATCGCGTTACCTCCGGCGCGGACAGGCTTTGACTGTTCGTGGTGGTTGTTTGCGAAGGGTCACTGGTGGCCAGGGCGATCGCACTTTGGCCACCAGTGGCAAGCTGCCCGTCTTCGAGCACATACGCGCCCGATGCCACCGCCTTGACCCGCCCGACCTGCTCGACCTGCAACGAGCTCGTCGCGTCGGGCAACCTCACTTCGAGGGATTCCAGGCCCGTCGTGGCGAGAATCGGGGCGGACTGACTCGGGGTGGTGGCGTTGTATCCCTGAACCGACAGTGTCCCGCCGGCGGCGTTGGCGCCCGCATACATGAATGACTGGCAGGGCGCACTGAACGGATGGGTGGAGGTCGACAAGCAACTGGACGGCGAAAAAACCAGCGACTGGTTGCTGACGCTTCTGACCGTTGACGAGCCCGGGGAGACCCAGTTCGCCACCACCGTGATCCGGATCAATTCCTGATCCGTGGCAGCGCTTGACGTGGCGTTGCAGCTCCCCGGGTCAGCCGCCGGTTGATAACAACGGGTCGCGTAGGTGGCCAAAGTGATCGAAATTCCGTCGGTGGTCACTTGCGACCGGTAGGGATTCAACGGGCTTCCCGACACCGGTGACGTACTCGTGATCAGGGTTTCGCCGTTGAACTGATACGTATCCGAACCGGTGAGTCGATCTTCTTCGCCACTGTTGATTGCACCTTCCACCTCGGAGATGCTCGCGCCCGCCATGAGCGTGTCCCCGGCAATTGCCCGCAACTGCTCGAGCCGCTCGTTCACCAATTGGGTCGCGACCTGAAGATCCTTGCTACCCCTGGTGGCGACGAATGCCTGCTGCATCGCCAATCCGAGGGAGGTGAAGACGATACCGAATACGGCAATGCTGACCATCACCTCGATCAGCATCGAGCCCCGGTCATCCCTCCGGCGGCCAGACGCCCCAAAGCACCCCGCCCGGTCGACCGGCGAGGAGCGCGTGTGCGACAGCCATCGAGACAGGGCTCGGCCCATGCTCTGGATATCGGCTGTCGACTACCTACAACTTGAAACGACCACTTGCAACGACCCATGGCTGATCGCCGCCATACCCCAGGCTCGGTTCACAAATTGAAACCGAGGGCCCGCAGCATCTCGCGACCCTCATCGGTGATGTGCTCCGGTCCCCAAGGTGGCGACCAAACCCAATTGAGCAGATAATCCTCGGCAATCCCGTCGAGAGACGCCCGAACCTGGTCCTCGATCACATCGGTCAGCGGACAGGCGGCCGAAGTGAGAGTCATATTGAGGGTCACCGTGTCATCGCTGTCAATGATCACGTCGTAGACCAGGCCGAGGTCGACGATGTTGATTCCCAGCTCGGGATCGACCACATCCCTCAGGGCCTCATACACCTCATCCTCAGTCAAAGTCGCGGTCATTCCCGGTCTCCTTCCACTACTTCCGGACCGACAACCCGGGCGGCCGCATCCCGAAGAGCCATCCACGGCAACAGGGCACACTTGACTCGGGCCGGGTATCGGGCCACCCCGGCGAAGGCGATTCCGTCACCCAGGGTTTCCTCATCAACATTGACCTCACGGGTCGCCGAGTCCATCAGCTCCCTGAACTGCTCGCCAACCGCGAGGGCCCGGGTCAGGGGTACGCCCTCCACCTGTTCGAACATCACCGAAGCCGCCGCCTGTGAAATTGAGCAGCCCTGCGCTTCGAAGGACAGGTTCACTTCCTGCTCGCCGGCGCCCTCGTCGGCCGTCCGCAGCGACAAACGCAAAGTGATCTCGTCGCCGCAAACCGGGTTGACGTGGTGAACCTCGGTGTCGAACGGTTCACGCAGGCCACGACCGTGCGGATGCCGGTAGTGATCGAGAATCACCTCCTGGTACATGGCCTCCAGTTGCGGATCCGTCTCCCGGCCCAACGTCGCGTTCATCGCGTCACCTCGTCCCGAAGAATCGCTGCGTGTCCCCGATCGCGTCGATCAACGCATCCACGTCATCGCGACCGTTGTAGACGGCCAGCGATGCCCTGGCCGTGGCCCGGACCCCGAACCGCTCACAGGTCGGCCAGGCGCAATGGTGTCCGACCCGAACCGCCACTCCGCGATCATCGAGAACCTGGCCGACGTCGTGGGCATGGACCCCGTCGATGACGAAGGAAACGGTGCCACCTCTATCCACCGTCGTCTCCGGACCGATGATGGCGACTCCCGACAATTCCCGCATCCGATTCAGCAGGTATCCGGTCAACTCCCGTTCGTGGGCCGCGACCACATCCATGCCCAGACGTTCCAGGTATTCAACTGCGGCAGCCAGACCCACCGCCTGGGCCGCCATCGGGACACCGGCCTCGAAGCGCTGCGGCGGGTCGGCATAGGTCGAGCTCTCCATCCGTACCACTTTGATCATTGATCCACCGGTGATGAACGGGGGCATCGCCGCCAACACCTCCGCCCGACCCCACAGGCATCCGATGCCCATCGGCCCGAGCATCTTGTGACCGCTCCAGGCGATTAGGTCGGCCCCCGTGTCCGCGACATCCACCGGCACGTGCGGTACCGATTGGCAGGCGTCCACCACGAAGAGCGCACCGACCTCCCGGGCCCGTTCAGCCAAGGGCTTCAGCGGGTTGATCGTGCCGAGCAGGTTTGATTGGTGAACGACCGCGAGCACCTTGGTTCGCTCGTTCACGATCTCGCCGAGCCTCGACAGATCGAGCCGACCATCGTCGGTGATCCCCAGCCAACGCAGTCGAGCCCCGGTTTTGACACAGACCTCCTGCCACGGAACCAGATTCGCGTGGTGCTCCATCTCGGTCACCACGATCTCGTCGCCCGGCTTGAGGACGAATCGTTCGGCTCCGTCGGGCAGATCGGCACCGACGGCCGACTTCGCCGTAGCGTTGGTGAACGAATAGGCGGCGAGGTTGAGCGCTTCGGTCGCGTTTTTGGTGAAGATCAGATCTCCGGCTGCGGCGCCGACGAATCCCGCAATCCGCCGACGGGCCTGTTCGTAGGCCTCGGTCGCCTCCTCGGCCAACTGGTGTGCACCCCGATGCACCGCCGCGTTCGACACCTCGTAGAAGGCCCGCTCGGCGTCAAGCACCTCCACCGGCTTTTGAGAAGTGGCCGCGCTGTCCAGGTACACGAGGCGCTTGCCGCCCCGGACCGTCCGGCGCAGAATCGGAAAGTCCGCCCGGACCCGGTCCAGATCGAAACCGGTCGAGCTAGCGGGCGAACTAACGGTCGGGCCTCCAGTCGCACTCGCGCTCGTGCTCATGGCTGAGCCGCCGCCGGTTGAGCCGCCGACCGGTCGCCGATCAGGGTCTCGTAACCCGACGCCTCGATCACATCGGCGATCTCCGGCCCGCCTTCGGCCACGACCCGACCATCGCCCAGAACGTGGACCCACTGCGGCGGAATCAGGCGCAGTAGCCGGATGGTGTGGGTGATGACGATCAAACCCGTGCCGCGTTGCTCCTGGACCCGATTCACTCCGTCCGCCACCACCCGCAGGGCATCGACATCGAGCCCCGAATCGGTCTCGTCCAGAATCGCCATCGCGGG
>JAUYKX010000226.1 GCA_030699055.1 Candidatus Nanopelagicales bacterium | reverse complement strand
GGTCAAGCCAGCGTCGCCATCACCCAGCAGCGGCGTATTGATCGCCGGGCTGGTCAACGTCTTGTTGGTCAGCGTGACCGCGTGGTCCTTGAACACCACTTCGTCATTACCCGTCAGGATCGGCAGAGTGATGGTCCGGTCGGCCGCAAGCTCGTTGACGGCTACGATGTACTGGTGATCCGCCGAGGTGTCGTTGATCTGCGGCGTGGTCAGCACCGGGCTGGTCAGCGTCTTGCCGGTGAGCGTCTGGGTCTTGTCCTTCAAAACGAACTCATCCGCCGAGTCGCCGGGGTCGGGGATGGTCAGGGTTGACGCCTGCCCCATCGCCGCATTGGTGATGGTCAGCGCGTCGTCGTTGGTGTTGTCGGTGGCGGTGAACCGGACCTTGCCCTTGCTGGCCGTGGTCGGGAAGATGTCCAGACTGCCGGCCGTGCCCGACGCGCCCAGGTCCAGGTCGGTGAGGATCTGAGCGCCTTCGCTCTGGCCCCATGAGCCGGAAATCGCCGTGACGGTCCAGTCGTGGTTACCGTCGCATTCGAGCGTTACGGTGTCGCCGATCTCGGCGCTGGCGATGCTCGCGTCGTCGGCGAGCTTGGCCCCGCCGATGTAGATCGCGCCAGCCGCGCCGGGGTCGATGGTGAGGGTCTGTCCCGCCATCACGGAAAACGTGAAGGCCACGCCCTTGTCGGCGTTCTGTGGCAGGGTGAGCGTCACGCCGCCCGCCGCGCCGAGGTTGGTGTGGGTCGAGCCGGTGTCGCCATAGGCCAGCATCTTGCTCGCCGTCTGGTGGACCACGTACTTGCGATGGTTCGTCGGAAACCGCTTGAGTTGCTGGCGAACGGGGAAGGAGTTTTGAGCCATGATTCAGAGTCCTTTCAGGCTTGGGGAAAACACTCGGGCGTGGTTAGCGCCCGAGTGCCCCATATGGCGTTTAGATCGCGGTAAGGCCAGTCACTGTCCCCATCAACCAGGGCTTCAAGTAGCCGAGTCGGAGCATGGCGTCGTAGTTGCCCCAGTCGTACTTCTCGCCGCCCTCTTCCTTGGTCTTGTCGTTGAAGCCGCCCCACGTGAAGTTCGCGGTGGGCGAGACTTCGACCACGATCTGGTCGAGATCGAGGCAGTACATCGTGCCGCTGGGGCAGTCCTTGTCCCAGATGTAATGCACGCCGTCGTGCTCGATCACACTGCCCTCGAAGCCGGTCACGCTGTGGCCCTCAACGCCCTTGCGAACGTTGATGCCTCGCGCGTCGGCCTGCGAAGCGACTTCGTTGAACAGAATCGGGGGCAGGATGAACAGGTTGCACCCGATGCCGTTGTCGTTCTTGTTGGCGATGCCATCGACCACGTCGCTGGAGGTCGCGTCCACGTAGCCGTTGTTGACCTTGCGGTTCACATCCAAGTCGATCACGGTCGAACTGAACGCGGTGGCCGACGCGATCTGGAACGGGTTGAGGATGGTTTCGCTGGTGCGGTTGACGCGGCCCAGGATGTTGTTCTGCGTGCCGACCACGTAGCGCAGGCCCAGCGGCTCGCGCCACACTTCACGCGCCTGCTCCGCCTCGGTGTTCATGTTGACGGATGAGCCGTTCGCGGCCGTGCCGCCGGACCACAGCAGCGTGTTGATCCGCTTCTGCATCCGGGTCCACGTCTGCGCCATGCCGTCGTCAAGGATCGAGCCGATAGCGCTCTCGCCCTTGGCGAACAGCAGCGAATGCTGACGGACCTTCATGGGTTCCTGATAGTCCACCCAGCGGTAGGCGAGTTGGCCCTTGTTGTCCTCCACGAACGTGGATGCCGTGCGAGTCGCTCCGCCGTAGTCCACGTAGCCGCCGTCGTTGGGCTCGCTCTTGACGTAGCTGTAGAACACTTCCTTGGAGCCGAGCATTTCCTTGCGCTTGGACTCGCCGAGGTTCACGCCGCCGAAGATCGCGCCGGCCTTGGGCTGACCGAGCTTAGTCTTGCCCTCGACACTGCGCAGGCCCAGCATGTACAGAAGCGGGTTGCGCTGAACGAATGTGCTGTTGAGGCGAGTATCGAAATGCTCGCGGACGTATGCGTCGAGGCCTTCACGAAGGTATGCCATGACAGAACTCCATTTCCACGGCCGATCGCGTCCTTGCGACCAGCTTCATTGCGGGGTTAATCCTCGATGTACATGGGTGGCCGTGACGGCTTGCCGCCTTTGGCTGCTCCCGATGTTGCACCGATGGGGGTCGTTTCCGTGCCGATTGGTGACGTGCGGGCGGTCGGTTTCGGCTTGGCTGGCGGGTCGTTGGGCTTCTCAGCCTTCTTCGCGTCCAGCTTCAAGTCGAAAAGCAGTTGAGCGGCAGTCGTGAGTTTGGCGGTGTCCGTCGCGTACTCGGGATACCGGGTCTGGGCTTCCGTCAGCGACGCCTTCCACAGCGGTTCAACGTCGAACCCGTGTTCGGTGTTGAGCGTGTCGATGGCGATGCGGTAATCGGAAGCATCCTTCTCTCGCTGCTCTGACTCTTGGAGGAACCTGTCTGCGGCTGACGCTTTGGCCTCGGTTTCATCGAGCTTCTTGCGAAGATCGTTCACCGCGTTGGTCAGGATTGCGACGCTGGGATCGTTCTTATTGACCCCGCGCGACTTGGCTACTGCGGCGATGACTTCCCTGATCTCGGCTTTCGTGACGCCCTCGATGTCGTCGTTCTCGCCGGTGAACTTCTGGATCAGCGCGTCAAGATCGCCTTGCGCCTCGTCCTGACTGACCTGCTCGACTCGGGTTTCCGCCGGTTTATTGCCCAGCCCTTCGATCAACCCTTTCAGGTTGGTGAACTGCTCGGCAAACGTCGCCTTCAACTCCGATACCTGCGTCTCATAGCCGCGTCGATCCGTCGTCTGCTGCTGGGCGACCTTTTGCAAGCCCTTGCTGATCTGTTCCAGCGTGGGGCCTTGGTTCTTGGACTCGGGCTTGTCCTCCGTCTGAACCTGCTTGTCGTCCTGCACCTCAGAAGCCGATTCGTCTGTTTCCACTTCGGGTTTCAGCTCGTCGTCGGCCCGATACATCGGGGCCGGCAAGGTCGCCGTCTGCGTTGTGGTGTCCTGATTCGCTTCCGCCGTTACCGTTGATTCCGCCATGACTCGACCGTCCCTTGTCCGCTCGCCGTTGGATCGCTCGTGGGTCG